>JAGQPT010000152.1 GCA_020426575.1 Planctomycetales bacterium | reverse complement strand
GACATTTGAAGAGTTCTACCAGGCAACCTCGCGCGGGTTGGTGTACCCGAAACTTGCGCAGCGTCGTGACGAATTTGTCTGTCGAATCTACGAGATAGAGGGACTCCCCCGAGTGTACCTACGCACGACCGAATACGAATGGCCTGATCGTGAAATGAACTTATTTGAATCGGGCCACTACCTCGACATCGACTCAGCTGTTGTCCCCATCGCGATACAAAGTCATGCCGGCAACGACTACCACATTCTTTGAATTGATCTGACAGGTGCGATCGTAGGGTATCGTGCCACCACTTCCATGGGAATACACCGGCGATCGTAGCGCCACTGGCAATGAACTGCCAACCTCGTTACTTGTTGGACTCGTTCCGTCGTGTCGTTGTGCCGTCGTGGTGAAAGACCATTGTCACCAGCGCCTCAAACGCTCGCCTTGGCTCGCTCGGTCAGCTTGGCGACAACGGCCGAGAACTCCTGGCGGGCGGCCGCCAGGCCGGCAACGGTCTTGGTGCCGGGGCCCTTCACGTAGTCCATCACGATCTCTTCGGCCGAGATGAACTCGTCGCCGATGTCGGCAACCGCCTTGGCGATCTTCAGTGGAATGTCGGTCACACCGTTGGCGTCACCGTGCAGCAGGTCGCCCGGGTAGACAACTAGTCCGCCCACGCGCACCGGCACGCCGACGTGCAGGATGTGGCAGTAGGCGTGCGCGCAGATCGTGCCGCCGGTGAACACCGGGTACCCCAGCGCGCGAACCTGGTCGAGATCGCGGCCGCCGCCGGACGTGATCAATCCAGCCGAGCCGAACGCCTGGTACGTCGAGCACATTACTTCACCGAACGTCGCGGCGACCGCCGGGTCGTCGAGGTCCTGGAACACAACGACGGCCGGGCCCGGCAGATCGGCGAACGTCTCAACCTGGCGATCGAGCGTGGCGTACACGTCGCCACCCCGCGGCGGCGCGTCGCTGCGAAAACTCGCCGTCGTGGCAAAACCGACCATCGGCCGCATCTCGGGAAAAGCCGACCGAATCCGCCCGTCCATGTAGCCCGTGTTGCGTGGCCGCACGTCGAACAGTTCGATGATGTTGCAGATGGTGGGCGTATCGAACTGGGCAAGTTTTTCCAGCGTAGTGGCATCGATGGCCATTGGGGCGGTCTCGCTTTCCTGTTGACGTCCAGACCGTGGCAGGGAACGTTCGCCCGCCACAACTTATTGCCTCGGACCGCGTAGCATTCGCGGCGCGTACGACCGACCACGCGTGATGGCCACCGACACGGAAGGGCCAAGGACACGGAATTGGAACGTCGCGCACTCGGGCTTGCGCCCGGCGTTGGCGGCCTGGGTGAAGTTACCGCGCTTAAAACGGGGTGTCGATAGGCAGTCCATCGTTGCGCACGCCCAGGCGGCGATGGGTCTCGGCATTGATGCTATAGCTGATGGCGTGCACCGACCCGTCAACAAACACCACGTTCCAGGAAGAGGGATGGGAACTGCCGAATTGGCGCTGTCGGCCAACCCCTAACGTGTCGGGATAGGGCGGAGCGTTGGTATAGCGGTTGATGTCCTGGTCGTGCCCCATCATCAGGTGCTGATCGTCGTCCGAGGCCTTCCCCGTGAGATAGAAGTCGGGATTCACGTTCTTTTCGCCGACTGCATATGTGTTGCTGGTCCCGTCGGGAACCCGCGACAGGCGGACCAAGCTGCGTTGGAACGAGATGCCGTTGGCGCATTCCTCTTTGGGCCAACCGATCGTGCTGCCCGCTTCGTTACAGGGCACCGGGGGCGCGGCGTCCCACTGGGCCGAGTTTTCGTAACTGTACGGGTGAGGCGCGTCCCAGGTATTGATCGAACCAGAGTTCGCCGCGTAGTCGGTGCGCCCGACGACGGCAGGCGTGATGGCGTTTTTCACCTGATTGGCTTTCACAAACGGATAGGGGAGCGGGGAGCGGCGCGACGGGCAGTTGTAGATGGGCACCGGCGTCATCATGGCGCTGGCGATGGCCGCCCCTTTGGCTGCCCCGGTCTTCCCTTTAGCGACGTCGTGTAGCGCTTGCTGCTCGACAAAGGGGAGAATGTTGAAGGCCCACCCGCCCGGCTGCTGTTGGCCAAAACCGCGGTCGGGGTCACCGGCCCAGGTATAACCCCAGCCGCTCGAGGGGAGGTGCTTGTGCGTCATCTCATGATTGAGAATCCCCAAACCGATCTGCTTGAGTTGGTTTTGGCATTGTGCGCGGCGGGCGGCCTCGCGGGCAGCCTGCACGGCCGGCAGCAGCAATGCGATCAGGATGCCAATAATAGCGATGACGACGAGCAACTCGACCAGCGTGAAGCCAGCCTGGGGCACTCGACGGCAACTCTTTGAATTCGACACGGCGGCGCACTCCCCGGGTGAGTGATCAAATCGCAACCACCCCCTGCCGATGGCGTCCCCAACGATCTCCCGACTTTACAAGCCGGGAAACTCGTTTGCAAATTTTCTCTACGGCCGGTGGTTTCCGGCGGGGCTCAATCACCCCCGCCGAGGCGACTCGCCTGCCGGCGCGCGTTACCTAGTCGAAACAAATGTCCGCCCCTCTCCCGCAGTCATTCGCCCGATGCAACCACCATGTCTTCCCAAACGCGACCGCGAAATCTGTCCAATGTGCCGCCATGCCGACGTCTGCGGCGATGTCCGAAAAAAAACGGGCCGGCAATCAAACGATCACCGACCCGTCGTATGCATGACCAGGTGGACGATGCGCGCCGCCGTCGGCGCGACGTCTTAAATGTCGTAATACATGCAGAACTCGAACGGATGCGGACGCAGCCGCAAGGCGTCGACTTCGTTCTCCCGTTTGTAGGCGATCCAGGTGGTGACAACGTCTTCGGTGAACACGTCGCCTCGCAGCAGGAAGTCGTGGTCACGCTCCAGGGCGTCGAGCGCCTGATCGAGCGAACCGGGCGTCTTCGGCACCT
>JAGQPT010000151.1 GCA_020426575.1 Planctomycetales bacterium | reverse complement strand
TGGCACTCATTGGTATTCACCACCAGGCGAAGCGGCTAACAGGCAAGACCGGACCCTGTTAGCTATTACGCACGCAGATCGCCTTACGCGTCTTTCCCAAAACCAGTCCCGGCTTCGTACGGCCATGAGCCTGCCGGTCGTCATCACGACGCCGTGGCTGCACGCCAACTCTTGCGGGGTCCACGTTAGCGGATCGACGCCAATCGGCCAAACGCGAAATTGGGCCACTGCAAGATTTGGCCACTGTGGAGATTGGGCCACTGTGGAGTTTGGGCCACTGTGCGATAAATCGGACTTCGAACAGGTGGCGAGGGAAATTGAACAGAAGGTAACGGGGGGAACGGAGTGGAGAGGTGGGGGATGGTTCTTGTGAAGGGCGCCGGCCGGAGTGGGCTCGCCGACGGCAATGATGACGTGGCGCGTGGCGCTCATCCAAAAAGTCCCCCGATGTCGTCCGCGGGTCTGGACTTCGTCCTCGCCGGGATGTCATCGCGGTGGTGAGAGGGTACAATCGGCGGTTCCGATCGCAGCAGGTGGGGCGCCGCTTAATGAGCCGCGAGATCGCGTTTCCGCCACGCGGTTCGGCACTCCGGTTCGGCCTGGCGGCGGCGTGTGATCCGGGGGGAGTCACGACGAATCGCTACTCTTGTAACGAAGGACGTTCGGCACATTGACAGACATCTCCCAAATGGCGATCGAAGACCGACCGCTTTCGGATGACCAGCGCCTCTGGCGCGGCCGCGTGTTGCTTTCGACGTACCTGGCATATGCCGGCTTCTACCTGGTACGCAAAGTCTTCACGATCTGTAAGACGACGCTCGTCGAAGACTTCGGTATTGGCTTCACGCAAGTGGCCAACATCTGGACGGCGTTTTTGATCGCTTACATGTTGGGGCAGTTCATCAACAGCTTCATCGGCCGCCGCTGGGGGCCGCGGGTGTTGCTCCTCGGCGGATTGGGACAGTCGATCATCTTCAACGTGATCTTCGGCTTCGCCAATTCGTATTACACGTTTCTGGTGTTCATGTTTTTCAACGGCCTGGTGCAGGCGGCCGGCTGGCCTGGAGCCGTGGGGGGGGTCGCCGAATGGCTGCGACGCAAGGAACGCGGTACCGTGATGGGCTTCTGGTCGACGAGTTACCTGGTCGGCAACATCGTCGTGAAAATGCTCGGCGGTTTTCTGCTCTTGCATTTCACCGAAGCGTATGACGGCGACGGACGCATGGGCGTGCGCTACGCGTTCTTGGGCTGCACGCTCGTGGCGTTCGCCATCTGGTGGCTGATCTTTTTCTTCCAACGCGACAAACCTGAGGACCTCGGACTCGAGCCGATTGTCGACCACCAGCACCCCACGGGTCGGGCCATCGCCGCCTCGACCGAAGAACACGTCGGCTTCAAGGAATATTCCCGGCTGTTGCTCAACCCGATCGTGCCACTGATGGGCGTGAGCTACTTCAGCATCAAGTTCCTGCGTTATTCGCTCGACTCGTGGCTGCCAACGTTCCTCGACCTGCAAGGCATGGACGTCGACCGGGCGGCGTATTATTCGTCGATCTTCGATTATGCCGGATTGGCCGGTGCGATCCTGGCCGGGATTGCCTTGGACCGAATCTTCCGCGGCCGCTGGGAACTCATCTGCCTGGGGATGGGGGTCGGTATGGTGTGCGCTTACCTGATGGTGTTGTCGTTCGGCACGAATCCGGTCGCACTAGCGATCTGTTTCGGCGCGGTGGGCTTCATGGTTTACGGCCCCGACACGTTGCTCTGTGGCGCCGCCAGCGTCTCGGTCGCGGGACAGCGTAACGCCGTGGCGGTCGCCGGGTTGGTCAACGGCATCGGCAGCATGGGACCGGTCGTCCAGGAACAGACCTTCGGCACGATCCTTGAGCAGAACACCCCCGAGGTGGCGGTCAACATGTTCAACGGCATCGGGCTTTCGCTGAGCGTTCTCTTTGTCACGGTGATGCTGGTGATCAATCTCTGGATCATAGTGGCGCGCCGCAAACACGGTCAGGAAGTTTAGAGTCAGAGAATTTGGCGAACGCCCCCGCGAGGTTGCGATGACAAGACGCTTGTTGGTGACCGGCTATGGGGGGTTCGTGGCGGGAAGTGTCGTCGCCCAGGCACCGGCCGACTGGCAGGTCGCGACCGTGGCTCGCTCGGCCGTCGAGGGAGGACCGAGCCGCGTCGAGCACCACCGGCTGGACCTTTGCAACGGCGAGGCGACGGCGCGGTTGTTTGCCGAGTTTCGGCCCGACGCCGTCGTGCACACGGCCGCCATTGCTGACATCGACTATTGCCAGCAACACCGCGACGAGGCCGAACGGATCAACGTTGCGGTGACGGAGCAGCTTGCCCTGCTCTGCGCGGAGAGTGGCGCCCGGCTGGTGTTCTGCTCGACCGACGCGGTGTTCGACGGCCAGCGTGGCAATTACTGTGAAACC
>JAGQPT010000010.1 GCA_020426575.1 Planctomycetales bacterium | reverse complement strand
CGCGTGGTCGACTTTCTCGTCGGGCTCGAGCGTGTCGATCCGCAGCGCATTGGCGTCACCGGGGCGTCGGGGGGCGGCACGCAAGCGCTGTACCTGGCGATCGCCGACGAGCGCATCCGGGCCGTGGCACCGGTGGTGATCGTCTATCCGTGGACCGAGGCGCTCGGGTGTCGTTGCGAAGGGGGAATGCCGGTGATGGCGCCAGCGGCGACAAACGCCATCGAGTTGGCAGCCGCCGTGTCGCCACGTGCGCAGTTGCTGATTTCAGTGGGGGGCGACGCCACCCGCGACTTTCCGCAGGTCGGGTTTCCCTTCATCCGCGAGAAGTACGCCCTGGCCGGTGCTGCCGCGAATGTCCGCAACGTGCACCTGGCCGAGGAAGGCCACGATTTCGGACCGGCGAAGCGCGCCGCCGTTTACGCGTTTTTTGGCGAGCAACTTGGGCTGGAGGCGCTCGACGAGGAGGACGATCGGATCACCATCGAATCGCCCGAGCAACTCGCCGTGTTCGACGAAGCGCACCCGCTGCCGCAGGGTGCTGTTGAGGGTAGTGACGAAGTGGCGGCCGTGTTCGCGTCGTATCTTGCCGAGCTGCGCGGCGGGCAGGCGCCGGTGACGCGCGTCGACGACGTTGCCGCGTCGCCCCGCGTGTCGTACACGTTCAAAGCCGGTGACGCGGTCGATGAGGCGTTGATCTTCACGCCCCCCGGTTACCGGCACATCGGCGAGCCGCGCACCGCCGCGGGGCAGGGAACGGCCGTCGTGCATCTGACCGTTCGTGACGACGAGAGCGGGGAAATCGCGCCATGTCGGGTGAACGTCGTCGGCGCGGACGGCAACTTCTATGAACCGACCGACAACCCGTTGCGGGAGTTCAGCCTCACAGGCGAGTGGCCGAAGTCGGGCTGGGGCAATCGGCGGGGCAAAGCGCCGGTGCGCTATTTGGGCCGTTTTTTCTACGTGGCCGCGCCGCTGGACGTGACCGTGCCCGCCGGTGCGACCCGCATCGAGGTTTGGAAGGGCTTTGAATACCGCCCGGAGACCGTGACCGTCGACCTGCCCGCCGGTGCGCGGCGCGACGTCGAAGTGCTGCTGAAGCGCAGCGCCGACGCGCGGGCCGAAGGATACTGGTCGGGCGATCCGCACGTCCACATCCCCCGGCGCAGCAGCGACGATGAAACGCGGATCTTCGATCTGCTTGAGGCCGAAGGCATTCAGGTCGGCGCGCTGCTGGCGTACAACGAACCGGCCGGACCGTACGACGGTCGCATGGACGTGATGGACTCGCCGCAGCCGCGTGCGCTGGGGCGTCGCTCGATCCGCAGCCGCGGCGACGTCTCGATCATTTCGGGCCAGGAGTATCGCAGCACTACTTACGGGCACCTCAATCTGTTTCTGCTGGATGAGCTCGTATTTGCCGGCGGGGCGCACAACGCCGACGATTGGCCCCCCTACGGCGAAATCGTCCGCGCGGCCCGCAGCCGCGGCGGCGTGGGCTTTTATGCGCACGGCGGATATGCCCAGGAGATTTACGCCGACGTGGCGCAAGACAGTATCGACGGCGTCGAGCTCTTGCAGTTCGGTGTGTATCGCGGCATCGGGCTCGACGACTGGTATCACATGCTCAGCGCCGGTTTTCGCGTGCCGGCCAGTGGGGCGTGCGATTATCCCGCCTGTCGCAAGCTGGGCGACGCGAAGACGTACGTTTACCTCGACGAAGACGACACGTCAGGCGTACCGCAAATCGAGCGCTGGTTGCGAGGGATGGCGGCCGGGCAGAGCTTTGTCACGACCGGGCCGATCTTGTTGCTCGAAGTCGACGGACTGCGGCCTGGTGGCGAGATCCGTTTCGCCGGCGACCGTCCCCGCCGCGTGTCGGTGCGAGTGCGCGTCCGCTCGGAGGTCGCGCCGATTACCAACGTCGAAGTGATCGTGGGGGGGCGAGTCGCCCACGCGCTCGACGTGCCGAAGTCGCGAGGGCAGGGGAGTTGGCTCGAGTTGCAGTGCGAGGTCGAGTTGAGCGCCTCGACCTGGATCGCGGCGCGCGCCTATTCGCTTTCCGACAACAACACACCGGACGCCGAGAGCCACACCAACCCCGTGTATGTCTACATGGATGGGCGAGCGCCGTATGAGCGAGCGTCGCTCGACCGGCTGGTCGAGGCGGTCGACGGGCAGATTGCCCGGCACAAAGCGCGGCAGTTCGCCGAACAGGCCCGCGTGATCGACTATTTCGAGCGGTCGCGCGACATCTTGTTGCGGATTCGCGAGGTGGGGGGCGCGCCGGCGGACGGACACCCGTCACAACTCGCCGGCGACGCGGCGACGGACTTCGACGCCGGCGCCCGCACGCACAGCGATGAGGAACTCGAAGCTTTCCTCCAGCCGGTTCCGCCCAAAACAATCGACGAGGCGCTCGCGTCGTTCGAGACGGTCGGCGGCCTGGAGATGCAACTCGTCGCAGCCGAGCCGCTGGTGAACGATCCGATCGCGGCGGCATTTGACGAGGACGGCAACCTCTACGTCTGCGAGATGCGCGACTACCCGTACAAACCAGCCGCAGGCAATCGGCCGATCGGTTCGGTGCGGCTGCTGCGCGACGTGGATGACGACGGCGTGTTCGACACGGCGACGTTGTTCGCGGACGAATTGTTGTGGGCTGGCGGCGTGGCGCCGTGGCAGGGGGGCGTGTTCGTCGCCGCGCCGCCGGACATCTGGTACATGAAAGACACGGACGGTGACGGCGTCGCCGACCTCCGCGAGCGCGTCTACACGGGCTTCGGCACGGGCAACCAGCAGGCGATGCTCAACAATCTTACCTGGGGACTCGATCACAAAATCTACGGTTCGACGGCAGGCAACGGCGGCAACGTCCAGCACGTCGGGCACGACGAAGAAGCGCCCGTCGCGGTTGACGGCCACGATTTTCGTTTCAGTCCGCGCGAAGGTCGATTCGAGTCGATCACCGGCACGGTGCAATTCGGCACAACGTTCGACGATTGGGGGAACCGTTTCCTTTGCAGCCAGTCGCAGCCGTTGCGGTATGCCGCGCTGCCGGAGCGCTACTTGCGCCGCAATCCGTATCTGCCGGTGCCGAGCGCCGTGGAAACGATCGTGGGCGATCCGACGCCGATCTTTCGTATCAGTCCACTTGAACACTGGCGGATGATCCGTTCGAGCCGCCGCATCGCGCATGGCGCCCGATCGCCCGACTCGTCCGGTGCGAGTCATCACGTCGTCGACGCCGCGGCCGGTGTGACCGTGTATCGCGGCGGTGCCTACCCGGCATCGTACTACGGCCAGGTATTCGTCGGTGACGGGCAGAATAACCTCGTGCACCGCCGCTCGCTCGTCGCCGGCGGGCTGTCGTTTCGCTCGGAGCGCGTCGACGAGGGGACCGAAGTCGTGCGTTCGTCGGACATCTGGTTTCGGCCGGTCAATTTCGTCAATGCACCGGACGGCACGCTGTATGTGCTCGACATGTGCCGCGAGGTGCTCGAGACGATCCATGTGCCGCTGGACGTGACGAAGTTCCTCGACTTTAAGAGTGGCCGCGACCGGGGGAGGGTTTACCGCCTGGCGCCGACGGGCTATGCGTATCCGGGCCTGCCACGTTTGCACGCCGCGGGAACTGACGAGTTGGTGGCAGCGCTGGAGAGTCCCCACGGTTGGTGGCGTGACACGGCGCATCGGCTGATCTACGAACGTCAAGACGCGGCGGCCGTCGCGCCGCTGCGGACACTGCTGCGTGGCAGCGCGATGCCCCAGGCACGGTTGTGCGCCTTGTGGTCGCTGGCCGGGCTTGACGAACTCAACGATGACGATCTTTTGGCCGCGATGAACGACGCTCACTTTGCGCTGGTCGTTCATGCGATGCGTCTGGCCGAATCGCGGCTCGATGGGAACACCGCACTGCTGCGGCGCGTGATCGAACTTGCCGCCGCCGATGACATCCGCCTGCGGCAGCAGGCGGCTTATTCGCTCGGCGAGTCGCGCGATCCGCGGGCGACCGAAGCACTGAGCCGCGCGGCGCGGGCGTCGGCCGTCAGTCCCGCTTGGCGCACGGCCGTGCTCAGCTCGGTGGGCGTTGCGGCCGATCGCGTGTTGATCGACCTGTGGGACGACGAGTCGTTTTGTCGATCGGATGACGGAGCGGCGCTGTTGCGGCAATTGGCGAGCGTCGTGGGCGCCCGTCGCGACGACGGTGAAGTCGGTCGGCTCGTCGACGCCGTGTTGACGAGCCCGACGTACGGTGCCGGGGACGAAGGATTGCGCCGTGACGTGCTGCTCGCCCTCGAAGAGGCGCTGGTCAGCGCTGGCGGGCGGCTCGCGGCCACGGCGACGTTGAGCCCAACGTCGGTCCGAGCGCTAGCGGAAGTGCACACCGCGGCGCAGCGGACGGCGGTTGATGGTTCGGCCGGCGAGGCGGAACGGATCGTTGCGGTGCGCCTGCTTGCCTGCGCGGACTATGACACGGCCGAGCGAACGCTTGGCGATTTGCTCCAAGGCGACACGCCGCCGGCGGTGCAGCTTGCGGCGGTTCGTGGGTTGGCGGGCTTCGACGAAGCGCGCGTCGGCACAAGGTTGCTCGACGGCTGGGCTGATTTCTCTCCTGCCGTGCGTGAGGCCGTGATCGACGTGCTGATGATGCGTCCCGATCGGGCGCGGCAGTTGCTCGCCGCAGTGTCGGAAGGCGTCGTGGCGGCATCGGCATTGGGCGTGGCGCGGCGGGCGCGTCTTGTCGATCATGCTGACGAGGGCGTGCGAGATGCCGCGATTGCCGTGTTTCAACAACAGCTCGAGAGTGCGCGCGGCGAGGTCGTTGAGCGCTTTCGGCACGTGCTCGCGCTCGACGTGGACCAAGTACGCGGCGAGAAGGTCTTTGCCCGCGACTGCGCGGCCTGCCATCGGATTGGCGCGACGGGAACTGCGATCGGGCCCGATTTGACGTCGTCGGCGTCGGCCGACGCCGAGACGCTGCTGGTGCACATCCTCGATCCGAATCGCTACGTGCTGCCCGCCTACGAGCAATACACGGTGGTCGACACAAACGGTCGCACCCACACGGGATTGATCACCGGGCGGTCGGCGACGAGCGTCACCCTGCAGCGCGAAGGGGGTCAGAGCGAGACGATTCTCAGCGGCAACATCGACACGTTGGCCGGTAGCGGTCGGTCGCTGATGCCCGAGGGTTTTGAAACCAAGCTCGGCGAGCAGGAACTGGCCGACCTGATCGCGTTTCTCGAAGCATCGCGCGGCAACTCGGCAAGCGAAGCCCCGCTACACATCGGCACGCTGCCCGGTTTGATCGAACCGTGAGCAACGTGCCGTGTGTGAGCGCAAGGGGATCTAATCGACCGCGGCGTCGGCTTACAAGTTGCCGGCCGGCGTATTGACGGCGAACGTGCCGTTGTCGGCCACCGGGATGAGCGGCAGACCGGCCGGACCGGAGACGCTGTTGCTGCGGGCCTTGGCACCGGGGTAGAAGACCAGACCGACCGAGACGTTCCAGACTTCTTCGGCATAGCTGTCGTTCGAGTTGTCGCCGCCCGAAGTGCCGGGCAGGATGTACAACACGTTGCCGTACAGCGCGAGCCAGCGATTCAGCGGAGCCTGGCCGCGGAAGCCCAGCACCACCTCGCGGAGGTCGGGCGAGTAGATGTTCGGATTGACGCCGTTGGGCTCGTCGGCCAGACCGACGTAGAACATCGACTGTGCGCCGTATTCGAACTGGTGACGCCAGAACAGGTTGACCTGGTCCTTGGCCTGAACGATGACGGTGCTGCTCATCTGGGGCACGGTGTCGGTGTCGAGCCCGAAGGCCATCCAGACGCCGAGTTCGTTGCGGCGGCTCAGGGCGTAGCCAAACAGGGCGCGAATCTGTGAGAGGTCGAGATCGTCACCCCCTTCGCCCCAGTTGTGGCCGCGCATATAGTCGTAAACGACGCCGGCGGCCCAGCGATCGCCGCAGCAGACGTTGCTGCGCTTGTAAATACCGCCGGTGAGGAAGAGTTGGCCCTCGCTGCCGGTGTCGTTCGGCTCGTCTTCACGACCGTGCAGGTTATAGAAACCGTAGCTGGCACCGGCCTGAAAGCGAATCGTGTCGCCACCGAACCCCGAGTTGGTCCCGAGTCGGTAGCCGAAGTTGTTCGTGTCGTCGTCGTCGCCGTGGTTTGCCCAGCCGTCGCCGGCAACGAACAATTCGAGGTTGTCGCAGAAGCCGCCGGGATCGCAGCAGCAAAGACACGACGTGTCGCCGCAGCGGTTGCCGCACGTCGCCGGAGCGGCGCAGCCGCCAGTGGTGCACGCGTCGACGCCGACGCAACTATCGATGCGGCTCGCCGCGCTGCTGTCGACTTGACCGTCGATGCCGGTGTCGTCCTTTTCGGACCAGCTCGCCGCCATGACGCGATCGGCTTCGTGGTGGTATTCGTAGACGGCCGTCGTGAGCGGTCCGCGTAGGTGCGTCGTTTCGTCGGCGCGAAGATTCGAGGCCAAGCTGGCCACAGCCGCGACGGTAACCGCGCACGCGCAACTGAACGTTTTGATCATGATTTCACCCGTGTTGGATTTCACTCGTGTTTGCTGAAGAAGCTGCCAAAGTCGCCAAGTGGTGTCCGGGGCTTCCAGGAATCGGCGTGGTCTCCTGCACACGCGTAAGGCGCGGTCGCATACACGCAGGACAAAGAAGTCGGCGGACCCGTCATT
>JAGQPT010000150.1 GCA_020426575.1 Planctomycetales bacterium | reverse complement strand
CGCAGCGATTGGGGAGGTTGAGGGCGGCTGAGGTTGTTACACTGCAGTTCTGGCACTGTCATCAAATCAGGTGCCGTGCAAAGACCAGACGCCGTGCAAGGCAGACGGCCTATCGACGCGCGAGGTTCGTGCTTTGAACACGTCACGTCAAAAGCGATCGGCCCCAGCAACCGGTTTCACGCTTGTGGAACTGTTGGTCGTGATCGCGATCATCGGCATCTTGATCGCGCTGCTGCTGCCGGCGGTGCAAGCGGCGCGCGAGGCGGCCCGCCGCGGACAGTGCCAAAATCACCTCCGACAACTTGGCCTGGGGATGTTGAACCATCATGACGTGCACCGCCACTTCCCCACGTGCGGTTGGGGGTGGTGGTGGCACGGTGATCCGGATCGGGGTTACGGCGACGAGCAGCCGGGCGGGTGGGTTTATAACGTCCTCGTTTACATCGAGCAGGGGTCCGTGCGCGACCTGGGCCGCGGACAGTCGGCCGCCGCCAAACTGGTCGCCGGCGGGCAGCGCAACATGACGCCCATCCCCGCGCTGAATTGTCCCAGCCGCCGCAGCGCGATTCCGTATCCGAATCCGTTTTTCAGTTCCACGTTTTACTACGCTGAGCGCACCGAGACACAGGCCCGCACCGACTATTGCGCGCTGTTCGGTTCGACCGACGCGCTATCGTCGGTGCGGCGGGCGATCGACAATCAACCCAAGTCGCTTGCCGATGGTGAAGATCCCGGCTGGAACTGGGCCGACTACAGCGACCACACGGGAATCACGTTCGTGCGCAGCGACGTCCGCATCGCCCAGGTCACCGACGGCACGAGCAACACCTACATGATCGGCGAAAAGTATCTCAACCCCGATGCATATTTCACCGGTCAGGACCCGGGGGATAATCACGACATGTACATCGGCCACAACAACGACGTGGGACGTTGGACCACCTTCGTGGTCGACGACCCGGCGCTGAGCCTGACGCCTCTGCAGGATCGGCCGGGACTGGTCGACGGCGAACGCTTCGGCGCACCGCACGCCGGCGGTTGTCAGTTCGTCTTTTGCGACGGCTCGGTTCACAACGTGGGCTACAGCATCGAAGCCGAGTTACACTATCGATTGGGCAATCGCCGCGACGGCCTGCCGGTCGACGCGGCGCAGTTTTAGTCGTCAGCACAGCAAACGAGGGCAATCGCGATGACCGTCGGACGGTTCTTACTGGCAACGATTCTCGCGGCCGTTGTGCTGTTGGTGTTGTGGGCGTGGCAGTTGTTGCGGCCCAGCCCGCCGATTCGGCTATCTCGGCAGACGACCTACATCACGGCGCCGCTGGCCGACGACGGTCTGCCCGACTACGTCGCTTATCTCAACGATAAGTACGGCGAGGGCGTCACTCCCGAAAACAATGCCACCGTGTTGCTGGTGCGGGCAACGGGACTGCCCGACGTGCAAGGCGAGCAGCGCGCCCGGTGGTTCGACGCTCTGGGCATGGAACCCCTGCCGGAAGACGGGGAGTATTTGACGTCGCTGTTTGATCAAGCGCCGCTCGAACGGACATCGAACTGGCTCGTGGCCTACTGGCGTAGCCAGCAAGACGGTAGCAAGCCACCAACGTCGATGGCGGGGCTGAACGAGTTCAGCCAGCCAATTGACCGGGACATGGAGCGTCGTCGCGAATTCGCTGCAAAATACCGACCGCGTGGCGACATGCCACTGATGCGGTCGATTCCGTACGGAGAGGACGGCGAATACGACTGGATGCAAGCGACCGAAGAGGTGGCGAGGGAACTGCACCGCCGAGCGATGGCACGACCGTGGCAGTCTTCGCGCTTGCCATCGATGGATGAGTGGCTGAATGAAAACCGCGGGTATCTGGACAAGGTGGTCGAGGCATCAAAAAAGCCGAAGATGCATGCGCCCTTATTCTCCGATGAGCAATATCAAGGCCCAGACCTCGTGGGGGTTGACATTACCATAGTGCAGGATGTTAACGATGCTTGCAGAGTATTGTGCGCACGTGCGATGAATCGTGTTGCCGAGGGCCGATATGAAGAGGCCTTCGAAGACACTATGGCAGTCCACGGGTTGGCACGATTGGAAGGTAGTGGACCAACGGTCGTTCACTATTTAGTCGGTTTGGCGCGCGACGGCATAGCGTGTGAACTTGTCCTGGCATTGGCAGCTGATGAAGACGTCTCGGAACTTATGCTCCGGAAGGCACTGCGCGATGTCAGTGGACTCGAGCGTTGGAAGGGTATGGCGGATCAGTTCGATGAAGCTGAGAGACTTGCCGCTTTGGACACCGCTCTAACGCTGTATCGCGATCCTAGTCTTTCTGGATTGGGCGGCAGAAAGGAGTCCAGTACGGTTTCTCGACTTGCGGCTTCGAGTGTTGACTGGAATTTTGTACTCTCCCGCATCAATGGGGAATACGATGATTTAGCGGACGCGAGCAGAAACCCCGGTGACGAGCAACGACAGCAGAAGCTCGTCGAGAACGAGGAGGCGCGTGACGAGGCTGCCAAGATGACCCCGGGGCGCGCTGCTTGGTGTGCAATCAGCCGTCAGGCTCGAAGTGCGTGGATCGCTAATACCGTCTTGCGTTTGATGATGCCGGCCTCGCATGCTGCCCTTACCGCCGAGGTGCGCGCCAACGTGTCGCTCGACCTGGCGACCACGGCGCTTGCTCTTGCGTTGTACCGGGCTTGTCACGGTGAGTACCCTGAAACGCTCGATCTCTTGGTGCCAGAGATCATGGACGACGTGCCGGTGGACGCTTTTGCTGACGGTCCGCTGCACTATGAGCGTCGTGGCGAAGGGTATTTGCTTTACAGCATTGGTCAGGACAGACGCGACGACGGTGCGACGAACTGGTCGACACGCATGCGCGACGGCGAGTGGATGTCGATTGAAGACTATGAGGCGGGCGGGACGGATGGCGACGACCTGGTCGTGCGGGTGCCGATGCCGGCGCTGGTGATCCCGTCGCTGCCTGAGGGTGTCGTATTGCCAGCCGTAGAGAGTGATGGCGGCACGAGCGATGCGAACGCGCCGGTCAGCGACCGTATCGACTAGCGAATGTGCCAATAGGCGACCACGCCGACTAGCGACCAGGCGCGTCGGTCACGCTGGAACGTTGCTGGGGTCCGGCAGGCTTTCCAGGCGGTCGCCGAAGCTGACGTCCAGATCGATCGCGGCGTGCAGCCGGCGGAGATACTCGCGGCGACGGATTTCGCTGCCTCCAAGCCGCGCAGTGTGGTCGTTGAGCAGTTGCAGGTCGAACAGCCGATAGCCACGCACGGTCAGGTGACGCAACAGGTGGAACAGCGCGACCTTCGAGGCGTCGGTCTCGCGGAAGAACATCGATTCGCCGGCGAAGAACCCCCCCAGGGCGATGCCATAGACACCGCCGGCCAGCCGTTCGCCTCGCCAGACTTCGACACTGTGGGCAAAGCCCAACTCGTGCATCCGGCAATAGGCAGCGAGCATGTCCGGAGTGATCCAGGTGCCGCCGTCGTCGCGGGGAACTTCGGCACACGCGGTGATCACGTCGCGAAACGCACGGTTGCTGGTGACCGTGAAACGTGGCGAACGAATCGTGCGGGCAAGTCGGCGCGAGACCTTGAGCCCGTCGAACTCGAGGACGGCCCGAGGATCGGGCGACCACCAGGCGAGCGTGCTGTCGACCGGCCAGGGGAAGATGCCGTGGCGATAGGCGTCGATCAACCACTCGGGTTCGAGCAATCCACCCACGCCCAAGAGCCCGTCATCGTCGGCCAATTCCACCGGCGGAAAATACCGGGACGTTGTGGTGAGGGTTGGTGCTCGGTTCATCGCGTTCGTGGCCGGGCGGGCCTGGCAGACAACCGGCCGCGCGGCAGGCCGACGCGGCGGTGCGGACGATATCAAGACGAAGGCACACAAACAACTGTTGAAATCTGACGGTCGGTTCGTCATCCTAACACGCCGGCGGCAGAAAAGAAAAACGCCGGGCGGAAAAAAATGGCGTGCCAAACCTACTGGGACGCTGAGCGAGACCGGGCACCGGTTTTGTCCGCGGAGAGTGCCGATGAATCACTTCGATCTTCAGTCGCGACGACATCGGCGGTGGCCAGTCGGCTTTACCTTGATCGAATTATTGGTCGTGATTGCGATCATCGGCATTTTGGTCGCCCTGTTGCTGCCGGCCGTGCAGGCGGCTCGCGACGCCGCCCGGCGCAGTGCCTGCCAGAATAATCTCAAGCAGATCGGCCTGGCGATGCACAGCTATCACAATGTGCACAAGTCGCTGCCGTATACGAACCAGATGCCGTACGACAGCGCGCCCGGCGCGACCTGGGGGGCCATGCTGCTGCCGTTTGTCGAACAGCAGGCCGTCTACGATCAATTCGACTTCAGTGTCCATATGGGGCATCCCAATAACGCGAAGATCGTGACGGTGGTTGTCCCCGTCTTCATATGTCCCGGGGCGGCGTACGGAAGCGGTGAGGGCGGTTCTCGCGGACCGATATTCGACAACCGTGGCGACGCGGGATTCGACAATCCCAACCCGGCGCACGGTCTCTGGTACCCCGTCTCGATGGGACCGACGCATAACGACAATTGCGTGTTCTGTCCTGAGGCGAAGTCGAGCCCTTCGGCACCGGACTCGTATTGCTGTCAAGGTTGGAACTATGGCTCGAGCAGTCCGCCGGACAACCACACGGGGCTGTTTGGGCGCAGCACCAAGAGCGTGCGCTTTGCGCAGATCAGTGACGGGCTCTCAAGCACGATCATGAACGGCGAGACGTTGCCGCGGCAATGTTCGTACATGGGGCTGTACGCTCCAAACTTTTCCCTTGCCGGCACAACGATCACACTGAACACGTTCGACGTCTGCCCGGCGCCGCCTGGCTGCCATGTCCGCGGTTGCGGATTCAAGAGTGACCACCCCGGCGGTGCCCATTTCCTCTTGGCCGACGCCAGCGTGCAATTCTTCAATACGGCAATTGATTACCGACTCTACAACAACCTGGGCACTCGAGCAGGCGGGGAACCCGTCGTGTCCCCTTGAACTGATGTAGACGTCGGTCACGGCGCATCCGCTGAGTGGAAAGGCGGGAACATGTTGCGATGCAATTGTGTCAAAACTTGCGTGTTGGGTGTAATGCTGGTTCTTGCCCAGGGGTGTGGCTCGGACTTGCCGATGACGATTCCGGTCGAGGGCACCGTGACGTTCCAGGGCCGCGAAGCAATGCCCACCAACCCGGTCGTCTATTTCCGTACGACCGAGGCTGCACCGGGATATCCCACGCGGCCGGCGCGAGGCGTGGTCGGGGACGACGGTGAACTTGAAGTCACGGCATTTGAGCGCGGCGATGGACTCGTGCCGGGCAAGTACGACGTGATGATCGAGTTCTTCGACCTCAAGCCGGGAGCCGACCCGGCCCGGGAGAGTTCGTACGACCGGACGGAAATCGCCTTGGAGCCGCTCGAAGTGCCGTCGAACCATTCTGGTCCGATCCAGCTCAGCTACACGATTCCCACACGTGCCGCTGCTGCGCCTTAGCGGCGCACGTGCCGCTACGCGGACGTCCGGCAT
>JAGQPT010000149.1 GCA_020426575.1 Planctomycetales bacterium | reverse complement strand
TCCTCCGACTAGAGACTATCCGCGCACACCGTATGTCAAACGACACGTACGAAAACCCGTTGGTGAGCCGCTATGCGTCGGCGGCGATGACCTCGTTGTGGAGCGCGCAGCGCAAACATTCGACCTGGCGGCGGCTCTGGGTGATGTTGGCCGAAGCCGAGGCGGAATTGGGCCTCGACATCAGCGATGCCCAGCTCGACGAGTTGCGCCAACACGTTGACACGATCGACTTCGCCGCGGCAGCCGCCTACGAGCGCAAATTCCGCCACGACGTGATGGCCCACGTACACGCCTACGGCGACGATTGCCCCGCGGCGCGGGCGATCATTCATCTCGGTGCCACCAGCTGCTTTGTCACGGACAACGCCGACCTGATCCTGTTGCGCGAGGGGCTTGGCCTGATTCGCGACCGCCTGGTGGGCGTGATCGATCGCTTGGCGAGGTTCGCCAGCGAATATCGCGAACTACCCTGCCTCGGTTTCACCCACCTGCAGCCGGCGCAACCGACGACGGTGGGCAAGCGGGCCTGTTTGTGGGCCTATGACCTCGTGCTCGACCTCGAAACGGTCGAACTGGCCATCGCCCGGCTCAAGGCCCGCGGCGTCAAGGGCACGACCGGCACACAGGCCAGCTTTCTCAAGTTGTTCGGCGGGGATCACGACAAGGTGCGTCGGTTAGATGCCCTGGTCGCCGAGAAAATGGGCTTCCAGTCGAGCTACGCCGTGACGGGACAAACCTATCCTCGCAAGGTCGACTTCGACGTGTTGGCCGCGCTCTCGGCCGTGGCCCAGAGCGCGCACAAGGCGGCGACCGACCTGCGGTTGCTGCAGAGCCTCAAGGAAATCGAGGAGCCATTCGAGCAGGATCAGATCGGCTCCTCTGCGATGGCGTATAAGCGCAACCCGATGCGGTCGGAACGAATGTGCGCCCTGTCGCGGTTCGTCATCCAGACCGAGGGGAATGCGGCCGCCACCAGCGCCACCCAGTGGATGGAGCGGACGTTGGACGACAGCGCGAATCGCCGGCTGTCGCTCCCTCAGGCGTTCCTGGCCACCGATGCCCTGCTGATCCTGTACCAGAATGTCACCGAAGGGCTGGTCGTCTACCCACGCGTGATCGATCGCCACCTGATGGACGAGTTGCCGTTCATGGCCACCGAAAACGTGATGATGGCGGCGGTCGAGGCCGGTGGCGATCGGCAGCAGCTGCACGAGCGCATCCGCGTGCACAGCCAGGCGGCGGCGCGGGTCGTCAAGGAAGAAGGTGGTCAAAATGACCTGATCGAACGGCTTCAAGGCGACGAGGCGTTTGCCAGTGTCGTCTGGGACACGGTGCTGGATCCCCAACAGTTCACGGGTCGGGCAGCCCAGCAGGTCGATGAGTTCATCGCCGACCAGGTCGACCCGATTCGCCGTCGCTTCCCCAGCGTCGGCGGCGGTCCGGCCGAGGTTTCGGTGTAACGTGGGCGAACACTTCGACTCAGGCGCAGTTTCTCAGGCGCGCTGTCTGGCTTGCGGCCCGGCTGTTAGATGAGGTCGAGCGGTCGCACCGGACGCCGCGCCACCTGGCACTCGCTGCAGATGCCGGTGATGATGAACCGATGGCCCGTGACACGAAAGTTGTGCTCGCGGCCCACCGCCGCCCGAATCGCTTCGAGTTCGTTTGAATGGAACTCGATCAACTGTTCGCACTTTTGGCAATAGAGGTGGTCGTGCTGGGGGTAGCCGTAGTCGTGCTCAAAGACGGTGCGGCCGTTAAGCGTCATCTTCCGCAGCAGCCCGGCGTCGACGAGGTCGTCCAACGTGCGATAGACCGTCGAGCGGCTCACCTTTTCGTCGGACTTGGACTGCCGCAATTGGTCGAGCAGGTCGTCGGCATCGAAATGGTCGTGGTTGCTGAAGACTTCCTCGACGATCACGCGTCGTTGCCGCGTGGACCGCATCTTTCGGCTCTGCAAGTACTCCTCGAACCGCTCCAATGGTGGGAGCGCGACTTGGACTTGCGGGAGTGAATACGTCTGGGTCATCAGCTCAGGCAGATATCATGCAGGACGAGGTAGCACCGGGCAGGACGGCCCGCAACGACTGGCCTGCGGGACCAGACCGACCGAAACCGTCCTCCAACCCGTTCATTCTAGGTGGATGAACGTCATGTGCAACGCCGGGGCGGCCTCGCTGGGCTCATCACAGCGACGAGCGCGATTGCCCCCAGGACGCCTCGTCGGCCATTTGGGCCGCGGCAGCGGGCTTGTCAGTTTCGCCCGCGGCGTCGTTTGGCGCGAAATCGGCGGGATCCGCAGACAGCGACGGTCGCAGGTCGAGATCGGTGACGATCACGTCCGCCACGGACCGCAATGCCAGCGTGCGGTTGATTTGTTCCTGCAATTGGCGTTTGAGTTCGCGTAATTGCGGGTCAGCGAAGTCGGCGGCTCGGGC
>JAGQPT010000148.1 GCA_020426575.1 Planctomycetales bacterium | reverse complement strand
GCCGCGATCGCGGATCGTGGCGAGGTCGTCGATCATCAACAGCCGCAAGTTCGACACGCCGCCATCGGTTGCCAGCCGCAATCCCACGAGACCGACCGGCACATCAGCCGGCACGTTGAGCCGAAACTCGGTCCGATTCGCGGACGGCCCGCCGACCGCTTGGGCGTTGCCGCCGGGAATGCTCGTCCAGAGTGACGTGGGGGTTGCCAGGTCATTCCCGACGAGGGCGAGCGTCCCGGACATGCCAGGCGCCAGCGCCAGCGGCTCAGAACGCACCAGCGAGGGCGCGGCAGCCGAAGCGAGCGGAACGGCAAGGGCGGCACTCGCCAACAAACAAAGTACGACGCGAAACATCGGATTGGGACCAGGGCGGGAGCGTGGCGATCAGGGGTGTGCGCACGGCAGCGGACGGCGCCACGGTGCTCATCTGGATGGAACTCGTGCAAACGGTGGACAGCGATTTTGGGCAATCGAGTGCCAAGACCGTTTAAGTGGGGCGGCGTCGGAAAACTGGCACGCCGTGCATCGAAAAACTCGTGTCGATCAGCGCACAGCGCCAAACACCGCAGGTGCCAGGCACCGGGAGGTCACAGGCGCCGTACATAAGTCCGCGACGGCAAGGCACCTACCATCTCCGCCCTTGATGGTAATCCTCGCGGCGCGCCCGTGTCAAAGATTTTCCGCAGCACCCGTCAGGGGTATCGCGGGCATATTGGCGGGTGGGGCCGCTCGGTTTCGCCCGACCACGCCCCACATCGCGCGGTGAGAGACCGCCGGGGCGCGAGCACGCCGTAGGAACGACACGTTTGCCCCGGACGTTTCCCGTTCCCGGCTATTCGAGTTCTTCGAGCCAGAGCCGGATTTCGTTGTCGTACTCACTGGCCAGATCGCCCTTGACGAGTTGGCGGTGAAAGTCGGCCGCTCCGTCCTCCACGAGGTCGGCGACCTCGGCGCTGGGGTACCGTCGAGCGGGATCGGCCGCCACGAGCCGCCGGCAAAGGTTCATCAGGATTTCGCTCCCGACGACGTCGCTGGGCAACAGCTTCGGCAGGCGATGCGCCAACATCCGCTTGGCCTCGAGTAGTTCGGCGAGGTTTCCGATGCCGGAAAACACGGGGGCTCCCGAGAGCATCTCGATCAACAAGTAACCCAGGCTTGCCAGGTCCGACTGCTGAGTGGCCTCGGCGCCCTCGAGCACCTCCGGAGCGGCGTACGTCGGCGTGCACGCCTGCTTCAGCGGCGGGTCATCGACCTCGAACGCCGAACCGATGTCGATGATCTTGGCGTGTCCGGTCCGCTTCAGCATCACGTTCGACGGCTTCACGTCGCCGTGCACGATGCCTTCACGATGCAAGGCCGCCAGCGCCCCCAGACAATCGCGCAACACGGCAATGGCGATGCCGGGTTTCAACCGCGGCTGCTGCGGTCCTCGGGTCACCACCACGTCGTTGATGTACGTCCAGCGCCGCGCGCTCAGGCGTTCGTACGCTCGGTCAAGCATCTCGAACGTGAGCAGTTTCGCCAGGTCGTAGCCGTCGACCCATTCCATTTCCATCAAGCGGATGCCGTGCCGATCGATGAAGTTCTGCACGTCGAGCAGGTTGTCGTGTTGAACCTGGGCAACGCGTGCCGCCGTCGTGGCGATGCGCCCCATCGCCGCCTCGTACGATCGGCGGTCACCATAGCGGTCCGGTGAAAAGATCTTCACGGCCACGGGCAACGTGAAGCCATCGATTCCGCGTCGCTCGCTGAGGAAGACGACACCCTGGCCGCCACTGCCCAACGTGCGCAACATCCGGTGGTGCTCGGTCCAGCTCAGCCGCTGCTCCGACACCAGCCGCCGGTATTTTTGCGCGAGGTCCTCGTCGCAGTCCGGCCCGCCGTCGCCCCCGTAGGTTCGGGTCGAGAGGCCTTCCAGAAACGTTGTGTTCGCCATATCACTCCGCCGCGCGAATCAGTTTGGGGACACTGCCCGGCTCACACCGTTCCCGGCGCGGTCGCCCGCCCGTCGATGTGCCCGGAGGATAGACCGTCGCCACGCACTGTGGCGATTCGCGGTGCTCCACCATGGCGATTTCGGCACTCCCCCCGTGGGATCACCCCGTACCATCCATGCAGCGTCATCATAGGCTGGCCACGCCCGACGCGTCCAGTTAGCGGCGTTTACGGGCGATTATCGCATTTGCCTCGCTTATCTAAACTGTGCCGCAACGTCGTCGACCGACGGCCGACGTTGGGACCGGGGCGATCGGCGACGAACGGTTTGTCGCGGTTCGCCCGCCGCGGCGCGGCCATCCTCTAGGGGTGTACGTGCCCGACCGTTGGGACGGGAAAGCCAAGTCGCTTGTCGACAACGTTCCGCAGCGGCTCACCGACGAGGTACCGCGCCAGGTTGTCGCAGAAGAACTCGGTCATGTCGTCAATCCGCCGCGCGCTCTGTCCGGCGACGTGCGGCGTGATGATCACTCCGGGGGCACTCCAGAGACGACTTTCCGCCGGCAGAGGTTCGGTCTCCGTGACGTCGAGGGCCGCCCCGGCGATCAAGCCGCTCTCCAGCGCCGCGACCAGGTCCGCTTCCACCACCAGCGCGCCGCGCGCCATGTTTACCAACAGTGCGTCGGGTTTCATGCACCGCAACGTTTCCCGGTTGATCATGCCACGCGTTGCGGCCGTCAGCGGGGCCGACAGGATCACGATGTCCGCAACCGCCAGCAGGTTTGCCAGCCCCTCGGCCGGCAACAGTTCGTCGACGTAGTCCGGCTTGTCCAACGGAAACAGGTCCGAAGCGATGATGCGCGTCTTGAACACCTGCAGCACCGACGCCAACCGCCGACCGACGCCGCCGAATCCGACGATCCCCACGGTGCTGTGGTGCAGGTCGCGCGTCGGGCGTCGGATAAACTCGCGGCGTTGTTGGGCGGCGTAGAATGTCGGCATGTTGCGACACCAGCCGCAAATCAGGGCGACGGCGTGTTCGGTCACCTGGTCGGCCAGCACGCCCGATGCGCTGGTGACCGTGATGTCCGATTCGATCACCGACTCGACAAGGCAATGGTCGGTGCCGGCGGCCGACGATTGGATCCAGCGAAGCCGCCCCTGTCGAACGACGTCATCCCAGGGGACCGGAACCTTGGCGTGACCGCAAAAGACGTCCGCGTCGAGTATTTCACGGGCCACCCCGTCTTGCCCGGCGTCGACCACCTCGCAGTCGGGCGCCGTGGCGCGGATCTGGTCGACGTGGCGGGCCTCGACCGGATAGCAGAGCACAATTCGCATAGGCGGGGGGATTCTCTTTTCCGAACCAATCAGTTCGTTTTCAGCCCGTTAATTCACCTCGTCGACCATTCGGCGGAAGCTTCGGGCGGGTAGAGGTCCGCGGCGACACCTGGGCCACTTCGTTTCGGTACCGTGCCAGCAGCGCCGCAGTTGAGTTTCGAGCTACATCGTGCCTCAATTCCCCGTTGCTCGCAAGGTGCTGCTCGCAAGGTACCCGGATTCTCAACTCGGGTTGGTCCATCCGCTGCGGTCGCGTTAAAAAGCAGGGACGCGTTGATCAACCGCAGTCGTCGTCGGTACGGGAAACAGGCACCATGAAGCGTTCTCGCAATGTCTCCGGCCGACGTGCCACCGCCGGACGTGTCGCGGCGCTGTTTGTGTCGGCGCTCTGTTTGTCGGCGCTGTGTTTGTCGGCGCTGTGTTTGACTTGGCCCGTGCGCCATGTCGCGCTTGCCGACGACACGACGCCCGGGTGGTGGGACCCGCCT
>JAGQPT010000147.1 GCA_020426575.1 Planctomycetales bacterium | reverse complement strand
GCCACACCGCCGCCGGGAGCGTTGCCCAGTCCGGTGCCATCGGGGCCCACGCCCAGCACATTGAAACTACCGGCATTGACAGTCACCTGGGCGGTGCCTCCACCGCGGCCAATGTAGGCGCTACGCCCGATTTCGGCCGTGCCGCCGTTGACGTCGAGGTTAGCACTGGCGCCGCCACCCATGTGGAGAATCCAGTCGATCGCCAAGGGCTGGTTGAGCGGGTCGTTGTCGGTCGGAGCGCCGGTTTCGTCGACGTAGAGCTTGTCCGTTTCCGAATTACCGCCCACCTTCATCAGACCGCCGTTGAGCACCACGTTGACGTTGCCGCCGTCGGCGCCGATCACAATGCGGTCGCCGGCAAAGAACGTCGCGTTGTCGTTGACGGTCACGTTGATCGTGCCGTCGCCGGCCGTCTCGCCGAGACCGTGGTCACGGGCAACGCGGAACTCGCTGTTGTCGTTGAGCGTCCAATTGACGACCTGATCAGAGGTGTGGCTGTCCGTGTCAAACCAACGCGTGTCCCAGTTGGCGATCACCTTCGAGTTGTCGTTTTGCACGACTTCGGTCGAGCCACCGGCGGAATCGTTGACGTAGAAGACGTCGGGCGCGAACACTTCCGTGTTGCCTCCGAGCGTTGCCGTCAGCGTGCCACCGTTGCCAAACTTGATGTCGTCGCCGACTCGGGCGACGCCGTCAGCGGCAACCGGGCGACGGTAACCCGTGGCGAAGTTGGCGTCGGGAACGAGGTTGCCGGCGGCGAGGCGCGACGTGCCGCTGGCGGTCAGATTGACCGTCGAACCGTCCTTGGCGACGTCGAGTTCGGCACCCTCTTCCGCACCGGTGCGAACGTTCATCGTCGCGTCGGTCATGCGAAGGCTGACCGTCGAATTGGCCGGGCCGATGGTCGAGTCGTCATTGCCGTCGGCATAGAGCGTGCCGTTGGACATGTCGACGAAGGTCGTTTGACCGTCGGCACCGAACGTGGCGACACCGACCGAGAAGTTGTCACCGTTGTGCAGCAGCGCTGGACCGCTCTGGGCACCGGGCGCGTCACCGAACGACGAGGTACCGGCGCCGATGTTGATTTGCGTTCCCGCGGTCCAGCCAGACGGATCGCTCGTCCAGTTGCCGGGGTTGTTGAAGTTGTTGTTGGCAGCCGAATTGCCGGTCCAATCGACCAGTACCGCGTCGGCCGATTCGCCGATGGTGATGAACGACAGGCCGTCGAAGTCAGCAGCGTTGCCGAAGCCGGTCCGGCTCGAGCCGAACGTCCCCGTCGTACCGCCGTTGCCGGCCTTCCAAACGCCGTTGTTGACGTTTGGGCTGCCGCTGACGTCGTTTGTGTTGCCTTCAAAGTCGTAGAGCGCCGTCAAACCGGTGTTGATCGTGCTACCAGCCCCGGGTGCGGTGGTGCCGAAGAGCGAGCCGAGGTCGTGTCCGGCCAAACCCTGCGAGTAGAGGTAGTTGATCTCACTGGCGGTGAGGACGCGGTTCCAGACGGCGACATCGTCCATCAAGCCGTTGTAAGACTGGCCGCCGGCATATTGCCCGGTGCCGTCCTGGGCGATGTTCATGTCGAGCCCGAGCCCGGGAGTGTCCGACCAAGTATCGATGGACCCGGCCGCCAACGCCGCGGTCAATGCTCCGCCGCCGTCGGTGTAGGCGGTGACCTCTTGGGTGGCTCGATTGAACGTCGCCACGACGAAGTGCCAGTTGCTCAGGTCGACGGTGGTCCAGGCCGTGTCGGCGCGGACGTCGCCGGTGGTGTCGACGTTGACCTTCCATTCGTTTCCGCCCGATCCGTTGTCGTCGAGCGTCATGACGTAGCCGACGTTGTTCCCGCTGCCCCAGTCCTTGTTCGAGAGCAGCGACACGTCGGTCGACTGGGTCACGTCGCTGTTGAGCCAAAGCCCGATGGTAAAGTCTTCGCTGTCCCCGAACTTGAAGTCATTGGGGAACTGGGCCCACGCCGTCGCCGTACTCAGCAGAGCGGCGGCGGTTCCCAGCAACAGCAACCGGCCCAGGCGGGACCAGCCAATTGCCGTGGTTCGGTCGGTCATGTCAAAGGTTCCTTTCGTCGTGTACACAAAGCGTTCAACGTCCATCTTTCGAGTCCACCAAATGAAATCGCCCCTGCTTTTCAGCCGGGTAGTGTGGTTGCAGGCGGGCAACGAGTCGCCGGCGGGCGCCGTGTTACGAGCAGGTGCTGTATTGCGAGCAGGCGCCGGGGCGCGGGCTGCAATCTAGTTCGCTACGTTGGGGTCGCGACGCGATCGCACCGGCGCCATCGCGTGGGAGCTGCACCGCCATTGGCAACCATTGGCAACGGCATTCGCGTCAGAGTATGGACACGACGTGTTAGAGACGATTTACGTTCCTGTTAAGGTTGCAAAAGGAACGGATGATGGTTTCGCAAATCGACACGGCGGATCGCAGTAACCTGCGCAAAACACTCAGCGCACTGCGCATACCGTCAACTCGCGACGTAAACAGATTCTTCATCCAAGACGGCCGCTGCCCACGGCAATGGATTCCGCTATGTTGCCCGACACGGGTAAACCGACCACGACAACGAATTGTGCGGCCGGACCGGCGAAGACGCCATCGCGGCACCTGACGAAAACCAGCGGTGCTTCCTCAGCAAAAAGCGCCACGTCGCAAACGCTAACCGCCTCGCGGCCTTCGAAAAGAACACGAGCCCACCAGCCTCCGAAAGAATCGACACCTCGATGAGACACACCTGCCAGTGCACGCTTCGCTTTGCACACGCCGTGGTCGCGTGCACGTTCGCACTCGTGGTCGCTGGCGAACGGGCCCAAGCCCAGCCGGGAAAGTCGCTGGTGATCGGCATCGACGGGCTGGGATCGTATGGCCTCTACGCGGCCGCGACGCCGCGCATTGACAGTCTCATCGACGGTACGTTCGGCGGAGGTGCGTATCACGGCTCATTCACGCCCCATGCCTACGCCGGCGGAGTCGTCGACACGGCAACGCAACAGCCCACGGTGAGCGGACCCGGCTGGAGCACGATCCTTACGGGCGTGTGGGCGGATCGCCACCTGGTGACCAACAATAGTTTTTCGCCGCGCGATTTTGACAACCACCCGCCTTATCTGAAGACGCTCGAAGTGGGGCTGCCGAGCGTTTACACGGCCAGCGTCGTTAACTGGGCGCCGATAGACACGTACGTGATCGACGCCGTCGAAGTGGGAGGCACGTCGATGGACTTCCGCAGCACGCCCGGCAACGACGTCAACGTCACCAACGTGGTGACGGCGCAGCTCGCCGCGCTTGAGAGCGATCAGCCGGCCGCCGTGTTCGTCCAGTTCGACGATGTAGACGGAGCCGGCCACTCCAGCGGGACCTATAGCCAAGGCTACCTCGATGAAATTGCCGACACGGACGCGC
Organism: Planctomycetales bacterium; assembly: GCA_020426575.1. Classification (GTDB taxonomy): domain Bacteria; phylum Planctomycetota; class Planctomycetia; order Pirellulales; family JAEUIK01; genus JAGQPT01. The sequence continues at coordinate 2,751 of JAGQPT010000147.1, read as the reverse complement.
ACGTTGGTGCACTGCTGGACGCAATCACCGCCCGACCGAACTTCGCCGACGAGAACTGGCAAATCATCATCACGGCCGACCACGGTCATCGCACCGGCGGCGGACACGGCGGTCAGACGGCGCTGGAACGGACCGTGCCGCTGATCGTGACGAGCAAGATTGCCGCCCAGGGTTGGATGCCCGTCGACGATGACCGCCCCTCTCAGGCCGACGTCGCGCCAACGGCGACACGTCACACGGGTTTGATACCGTCGTCGGACGTTGTCGGCAAAATCCGCGGTCGCGCGGCACTCAGCCCCACCTCGACACTGATCGATGGACTTGTGGCCCACCTGCCGTTGGACGGTACCGTGGCCGCCGGCCTGGCCGGTAGCGACGCGATCGCCGTCGGCGATCTCAGCTACACCGAGGGACGATTCGGACAAGCCGTGACGGTCGAAAACTACGGTGACGGCTACGTGCGGTTGGCCGACGATCTGGCGGCCGACTGGGGTAATGATGTCGACTTCAGCGTATCGCTTTGGATCAAACAGGACGGATTCAACAGTGATCCGGCGTTCCTCAGCAACAAGGACTGGGCAAGTGGCAACAACACGGGTATCAACCTCGCCCTGAACCCGGACAACACGCTCGATTTCAACACCAAGGGGGGCAGCGGTGCGCGTGCCGACTTGCATCCGTATGCGCTGTTCAGACCCGGCATCTGGCAGAATATCGTCTTCACGGTTGACCGTGACGGACCAACCACGTTGTTCGTCGACGGACGCCTGGCCGGTGAGTTGGAAAGTACGTCGATCGGATCGTTTGACGGCGCAGCGAACTTCGCGCTGCTTAACGATGGAATCGGCGATTATGGATTCAATTCGACCACGACGGGGCTGATGATCGACGAATTTGCCGCCTGGGACCGTCTGCTGACGCTGGACGAGATTTCCAGCTTGGCGATGGCGGCACTCACGGCCCCCCTGCTGGCCGACGGCAATGGTGACGGGCTGGTCGACGGACTCGACTACCTGATCTGGGCCGACCACTATGGCGAGCAGCCGGCAACACCGATGGGCGCCTCGGACGGAGACTACAACGGCGACGACCGGGTCGACGGCCTGGACTACCTGGTGTGGGCCGACCGGTTCGGACAAGTCGGCGAGGCCGTTGCGGCACCCGAACCAGGCTGCGTCTCGCCGCTGATTGCCGTCACCCTCTTGGCAGCGATCACGAGACGTGCCAGCCGGCGCAGACTGTGAAGTCGCGCTGGCCATCGGCGCGAATTCACCTCTAAGCCCACCCTGATCGACAGTGGGCCGAACTTGACGGGCAGTGGCACACGCGGTTGAGTTCAAGAACCTCAACCAATGCCCCGCGTCCAGACATCTTCAAAGTGGAGCGGAAGGGATTCGAACCCTCGACCTCTGCATTGCGAACGCAGCGCTCTCCCAGCTGAGCTACCGCCCCCCACTTTTTTGCCCGCGTCTCATTTTCCTTTGCCCTTTGCTAACTCTTCTCACCCCCACGACGCGGTTGCGCTCTACCGACCACGCTGAGTTGAGCCAAACTCGACCGTATCGGGCTCTCGGTGCTGGACGTGTGTCTGCCGCTTGAGTTGTTGAACTCAGGTGGGCGCGATCGGATCGACCGCAGGCGTCACACATGTCGGTCCGAGACCCATAACATACGGCGAGTGGGGCGACGTGTCAAAGCCCCCGCTGGTTTCCGCGCGTGCCGAAACCTCCAGGGCAGCATGAAGTTGCGCCGCGGCGCTCGTCGGTTATTGGTCGGCTCGAACGCTATCTAGAAGACAGTCGCCGACGGAAACGGTTCGACCGGCTGTTCGCTGCCAGCGGCCGACGAACGATAGACGGCATCGAGCATGGCGATCACGTTGGCCGACTCGTGTGGAGGCACGGCAACCGGGACGTCTTCGCGAATCGCGCGGGCAAAATTGGCGATCACTTCGGCGTGGCCCAACTCGGCACCCAAACCGTGGGGCAGTTGCACGTCCCAGGGACGACCGTCGCGTTCGCCCACGACGCGGTTGTCCGGCCAGAGCGCCCCGGCCTCGGTGCCGTACAGTTGCACGCGCCAGATTTCACGAGCCGGTTGAAAACCGAGCCAACTTGCCTCGACCGTGAGCACGGCGCCGTCGGCAAAGCGAATCAGGCCGGCACCGAAGTCTTCGACGTCGACCTGGTCGGCAGTCCACTGCCCCCACTCGGAGCCCATGCCCGGGCGGTGGGCCAGGTGATCGAACGTCGCGCCGCTGGCCGCGACGGGCTGGGGACATCCCATCATCCACCAGGCGAGGTCGACGGCGTGGACGCCCAGATCGTACATCGCGCCGCCTCCGCTGAGCTTTTTGTTGAGGAAGCCGGCCCGCGCCGGCATCAAGCGGCGACGCAGCCATTGGGCCCGGGCGTAATAGACTTCGCCCAAGCCGTTGGGACCGAGAAACGCGCGAAGCCGTTTGACGCCACCTTGAACGCGCATGTTTTGCACGACTGTGAACTTCGTGTCGGCGCGGGCATGCGCCGCGAGAATGCGTGCGGCGCCTTGCCGGGACGTGGCCATTGGCTTCTCACAGATCACGTGTTTGCCAGCTTCAAGTGCCGCGACCGTGACGTCTTCGTGCAGCGCGCTGGGCACACAAACGTCGATGACGTCGATCGCCGGATCGTCCAACAGCGGTCGGTACTCGGCAACGAGCCGCTTGATGTCGAGGCGGTCGCGATAGCGTTCTAGTTGCTTGATCCCGTC
>JAGQPT010000146.1 GCA_020426575.1 Planctomycetales bacterium | reverse complement strand
ACACGATCAGCCTGCAGGAACAATTGCTGGCCTTTGACCAGCACGGCCGTGAACTCCAGCGGGATCACGGCATTCAGCAGCGGCAGGTCCTTGGCCAGCAATTGTTCCTGCAGGCTGATCGTGTGCGTCGAGATGATCACGCGCTTAACGCGTTGGGGGCGGTCGGTGTCGGCGGCAGCCAGGATCGCGGGAACGAGGTAGGCGAAGCTCTTGCCCACGCCGGTGCCCGCTTCGACGACGAGATGCCGGCTGGTGCTGATGGCGCGCTCGACTGCCTCGGCCATCGCCAACTGTTGGGGGCGATGTTCGTAGTGCGTCATGCGACGGGCCACGAGTCCGTCGGGTCCAAGGACGTGAGCGACGTTCCACATCGTTCGATTGGCGCGGTCCAGTGGTTGCGGCGGCAGAGCAGGGGCCCGAGGGCAAATTAGCCGAATTGCCACGACGTGCCTAGCTGGGTTTCCGGTCTGTGAAGCGCACCGCGCCCTCGTGCGGCGGCGCATCGTCGGTTGCCAGCGCGGAGTGACCCGCGTGGACGCTGCGCGGCGGTGTAGGCATAATCGAGGCGCACGCGCGCCGGCCCCGCGTCGGTGACTACGTTGATTGCACGAAACAAACGACGTCGCCAGTGCGTGTTTTGGGGACCGACATGCCGATCGAACTGAGATGTCCGCAGTGCGACACGTTGTTGCGCGTGCCCGACGGCAGTGAGGGGCGCGCGGCGCGCTGCCCGAGTTGCCAGGCGATGCTGCGTGTGCCGTCTCCCGCTCAACCTGGCGAAAATGCTGCCGCCAGTTCCACGGCGCCGGCGCAGCAAACGCCCGAGCCGACGTCTGATTGGTCGGCTGATTCGTCTTCGGAGACGTTCAGCTACGTGGCTGTCGATCGGTCGGCGGAAGAGGAGGACAATCCGTTTGCCGCGCCGCTGGCTGAGCCCCAGGCAGCGATACTGGGTGGATCGCCCTTTGTCCTCACGGCGGCGCGCCGCTTGAACGTCGGTGATGTTTTCGGGGCGGCGCAAGCGCTGTACGGTCGCAACTTTTTGCCGTGTTTCTTCGGCATTCTGGTGACGACGTTTTTGCCCTGGATTCCTCTGGCGGCCTATTTGCTCGGAGCCTCAGCGCTTTGGCGACAAGTGTACGTGCCAAGTCTGCCGGTGATGTTTGCGATGATGATCCCTTTGGGTGTGCTGGCCTGTTGGCTCTATGCGGGTATGATGCGGATGACGCTGCGTGCCGGGCGCGAAGGTCGGACACAGTTCATGGAACTGTTCCGGACGGGGAAAGAGTTCGTCTCGTGGTTGATCCTCGCCGTCATGATGATCGTGCTGTTCGCGATTGGGGGAACCGTGATCGGCGGGGTGTTGGCGGGGCTGGTTGCTGCCGCACCGGGCATGAACAACGCCGGCTTCATCTTAGGAATGGCGATCCCATTTGCTATTTGGCTGACGGTGGGGCCGGTGTTCGCCGTTTTCTTTTCCCAGTCGTTTTGGCTGATCGTGGATCGCAAGGCGGGGGCGTGGTCGGCGCTTGGCGAATCAGTGAAGCTGACGGCGGGCTACCGCTGGAAGCTGCTGTTGATTTTTGCCATCTCGATCGTGGGCACTTTCGGCGCCAGCGTCGTACCCTTTGTGTCGCTCATACTGCAGCCGCTCTGGTACGGCTACGTGCTCCTGCTTTGGGCGTGTACGTATCTGTCGCTGTTGGGCGAACCGATCGATCCGCGGCGTTTTCAACCGACGGTGCTCGCGCCCGCCCCGCCACCGCCGCCCGCTGCTTCCGCTGCCAATTTCACCGCATCAGACGCGTCGACGTCAGATAAGGGCACACCCGATGAAGCTGCATCGGATGAGGCGACCTAAACACTTGAAGCCCGGGACGGCTCAGGGCGATAAAGACGAAGACGTGGCCGTGGGGTCTGGAAAGTCGCCGAGAAAATGCCAAGATTGGGACTCGACAGGCGAACAACCGGGCGACCACGCCCTGTTCGTCATGACGGCTGTTCGTCACGACGGACAGCGAGTGTCGCCGGCCGAGCCGGTGCAGTGGCAGAAAAACCGAGTCAGGTCACCCCAGTGCGTTGAGAACCCTGCATCATGTCCATCGAACTGCGATGCTCCCAGTGTGACACGCTACTGCGAGTGCCCGACGGCAGCGAAGGTCGCCAGACCCGTTGCCCTTCCTGCCAGGTGATGCTCCGAGTCCCTGGGACGAGCCCGTCGCAATATCCAGATTCACAGTACCCCGGTGAGGGCGGAGGGGGATATCCACCCGGCGGCGCGGCGTCCGCCGAGCGGGAGGCGAACCCGTTCATGGCGCCGACGACGACACCCCAGACGAGCGGCATGGGAAGTTCGCCGTTTGCCGGCAGCGCACCGGCGCAGCTCGACCTGGGTGACCTGCTCAGTCAGTCGTGGGACCTCTTCACCCGCAACATCGGTCAGTGCCTGGGGGGCTGGCTGATCGTTACCTTGGGCTGGGGGATTCCCATGATGCTCGCGGTCGGTGTGATGACGTTCGCCGTGCTGTTGTCGAGCAACGGAATGAAAAATGACGAAGTTGCCTTGCTCGTCGGCATACCACTGGGATTGATGTGCGCGGTCGTCATCGGTTTCATCTACTCCTGGTTGAGCGTCGGTTGGTTGAGATTCATCCTCAGCGTGGCGCGAACCGGCAGCGGCGACTTCGGCCTGATCTTTTCGGGCGGCGACGGCATGATGTCGTATTTTTTTAGCGGGATACTGATGTCACTGGCCATCACCCTGGGGTATGCGGCGTGCATCGTGCCGGGTGTCATTCTGCTGGTGATGTTCTCGCAGCGCGGCTGGCTGATTGCCGATCGAGGGCTCGGGGCCTTGGACTCGCTCGGCCAGTCCAACAACATCACCAACGGACACAAGTTGTACCTTTTCCTGCTGTTCGTGCTGCAGATGGTCGTCGGTTTTGCCCTGGGGTTTGTGCCCTACGTCGGGCCGATCTTAAACCTGCTTCTGGTGCAGCCGTACTTCTTTGTCGTCTTTGCCGCGACCTATCTCACGCTCACGGGGCAGCCCGTGATGCGGTATCGACCGTTGTCGCAACCGTTCGCACCAGCGGCGCCTCCGATTGGTGGTGCTCCCGGCGGAACGTCACCGCCCCCACCTGATTTCGGCTGAGCATGGCGCGGAAGCCAACAGCGTTGGCCGAAGTGGCAGAAGCAGCGAGACGTGGTGCGCCCCGGCCTGTCTCGATGCCGGATGACCACTGTCCGGCGCGTTAGCGCGGTTTGGCGGCGATGGTGCCGGTCTCGGGGCTGCTGGCAGTGGCGTAGAGCTTCTTGGGGATGCGGCCGGCGAGCCAGGCGTCGCGGCCCGCTTCGACCCCCGCCTTCATCGCCCGCGCCATCCGCAGCGGGTCGGCCGCGTGGGCGATGCCCGTGTTGAGCAACACGCCGTCGACGCCCAGTTCCATCGCTTGGGTGACGTCGCTGGCGGTGCCCACGCCAGCGTCGACGATGACGGGATAGTCCGGATCGTCCTCTTTGAGATATTCCAGGCAGATGCGGATGTTGTTGGGGTTGAGGATGCCCTGACCCGAACCGATGGGGCTGCCGGCCGGCATCACGCTCGTCGCACCCGCCTCTTTGAGCCGCTTGGCCGAGACGGGATCGTCGGTCGTGTAGCAGAGGACCTGGAAACCTTCAGCAACGAGTTGTTCGGTGGCGGCCAGCGTGGCGACGGGGTCGGGCAGCAGCGTGCGGCTGTCGCCGAGCACCTCAAGTTTGACCCAGTCGGCGCCGGGATTCTCCAGGCCGAGCAAGATCTCGCGGCCGAGCCGCGCGACCCGCACTGCGTCTTCAGCCGAGAAACAGCCGGCCGTGTTGGGGAGCAGCAAGTAGCGGCTGACGTCGAGGTGGTCGAGGATGTTCTCGCCGCGTTCGTTGACGAGCCGTTCTCGGCGCACCGCCACGGTGACGCACTCAGTGCCCGATTCGGCCAGCGCGTCAGCCATCAGGGCGTAGCTGGCGTATTTGCCCGTGCCCACGATCAGCCGGCTGGTGAGTGTGTGGCTGCCGAGTTGAAACGTCTCGGGCTGTTGGACGCGGGGCGGGGCGACATCGGTGGCCATGGCGGTTCATCCTCCTCCGACGAGCGTGACGATTTCGAGCTGGTCGCCGGCCCGCAACTGGTGGTCGGCGTGCTGCTGCCGCGGGACCAACTGGCGGTTGACCTCGACGGCGACCAGGTGGGGCCGCATTTCGAGTTGCCGCAATAGGTCGGCCACGGTGGCCTCGTCGTCGGCCTGGTGCGCGTGACCGTTGAGGGTGATGTCCACTGGTGCGAACCCGTTAGACGCGAGAATTGGGCAAAACGGCGGCGACTCGACGGTCATTCTAGCCGCTGCGACCAAAAAGCGACAAGCGGCCACGCGGCGCGGTGCGTCGGTGCGTGTCGTCACTGACTACTCTGTGGTCCGACACAGTGCGCGCACGAGCCATATTGCGTAGATCGTTGTAGAAAGTCCCCAGACGATGGTTATCCAAATCGTCAGGGGATGCGGCTCGGAATACGCCCAAAAACCCATATCGAATGTGCAAATCGTGAGTACGACGAGGGCCAATACTTGGCCCCAACGCACCATCATTTTCGCCAGCATTGTCATGCCGCCTGCACCTCGTCGAACATGTTTGGCCACCTGACGTGACGGGCCCGGTCAATTCCGCCATCATACCAGTCGAGGGGTAGCTTTTCAGACTTTTGGGGCGGGTCTGATTGCCGACACGGAGAGAGTGTCAGCCGGTTGAGAAGTTGCGGGCGCAGCGACGGCGTGATGCTCATCCGTCAATCGGCGCGCGACAAGATGCGGCCGTCAACTCGCCTACTCGGCGACGACGGCGCCGCGGAAGACGGTGGTGTCGAGGCGGATCAGGTCGAACGGGCCCTGGGGACGCGTCGACTGGCGCTGGCGGTCGCCGGCCCAGGGGATCGTGTACGCCGAGATCGTGCCCGTGTTCACTTCGACGACGTAGATGGCGCTGCCGGCCGTGCGCGTCGAGCCGCCCATGTGGCGAAAATCGACGACGCCCGAGACGAGCAGGAACTGTGGATTCTTGGCGGCCTCGGGGCCCATGTCCTGCAGCACGTTGCGTTGGTAGAAGTTGACGAACTTGCCGGTCTGGGCGCTGATGACCATGCACTTGAGGTCACCGGTGAGCGAGTCGAGGATGTAGACCCCCTCGAGGCCTTCTTCGATCTTGGCCGTGCAGGTGACGTAGCCCTCGTCGCGGTCGCTGGTGGCGGCGAGCGACTGCCGGTTTGTTCCCAGACCGCCGATCACGAAGCCGCCCAGTGCGACACCGATGGCAATAATGCCGACGAGGGACTTTGCGGCGCTCGACCACGTGTGTCGTGGGCGGGCAAGTTGCGTCACAAACTGTCGCGTCACCGCTGCGACCTCCGTGTCTGCGGGTTGGGAAGGATGAGTGCCAGGCCGTGGCAGGGGGACTGCCGATGTCGGCGCGAGTGCACCGGCGGATGTTCGGAATGTCGGTCGCCCGGACCGTCAGCCGATCGGTCGGGGCGGAATCGTAACCGTTTGCCGGATAACGATCTAGTCGAGTTCTGCTGTTTGCTCATTGGGGCAACGCCGTCGGCGCAACGTCGAAGTGTCCGATGTCGGCGGTGGCGGGCCGGGAAGTCGTGGGCGAACCGTCAGTGCGCCGCAGCGCCTTTTTGGGACGGACTCTGGAGCGGGGTGGCTGGAAGCGCGTGAATGTTTTGCTACAAAAGGGGTTTCGGTGAGCTGGTTGGCGACGATCTGTCGCGCGACCGGCGGCCGATCGACGCGCGTCGCCCGCCGTCACGCCGGCCCTCAAGGTGGGGCCGCGCTGCGTGACCGATGCCCCTCGCGATGTTGCGCGCACAGCTAGCACCAGCACATGATCGCCCTTTTTTCATGCTGAGGAGAACTCGCGATGCCCACCAACGGCGCGTTGAATCGTAAACTGCGGATGGCCCTGGTCGGTGGTGGTCAGGGGTCGTTCATCGGCCGCGTGCACGCCACGGCCGCCGTGTTGGACAACCGCGCCGCCCTGGTGGCCGGGGCACTCTCGTCGGATGCCCAGCGGGCCAAGGCGTCGGCCCCCGACTACGACATCCCCGAAAGTCGTGCCTACGGCAGCGTGACCGAGCTGATCGAGAGCGAACTGAAGCTGCCGGCTGACGAGCGGATCGACTTCCTTTCGGTGGCGACGCCAAACCACACGCACTTCCAGATCGCCAAGGCGGCCGTCGAAGCCGGGTTGAACGTGATGTGCGACAAGCCGATGACGTTCGACCTCGCCCAGGCCGAGCAGTTGGCCGAAGCGGTGGACGCCTCCGGCGTCGTCTTTGCCGTCACGCACAACTACACGGGCTACCCGTTGGTGCGCCAGGCGCGAGAGATGATCGCCTCGGGCGAGTTGGGCGAGATTCAGGCGGTCCGTTCGCAGTACATGCAGGGCTGGCTCCGCAGCCGCATCGAAAAGGATGACCAGAAGCAGGCGGCCTGGCGCACCGATCCGTCGAAGAGCGGAGCGGCCGGTTGCTTCGGCGACATCGGCACACACGCCTATAACCTGGCTCGCTACATGACGGGGCTGCTGCCCGAGACGGTCAGTTGCCGGCTGGAGATTTTTGAGAAGGGCAGGCAACTCGACGACTACGGCCACGCCGTGATCCGCTATGAAAACGGGGCGGTCGGCACGGTGACCGCCTCGCAGGTCAGCCACGGCCGTGAAAACGATCTGTCGATCGAGATCGACGGCACGAAGGGCTCGCTCTGCTGGCGGCAGGAGGAGCCGAACAAGATGGTGTTGCGCCGCAACGGCGAGCCGATGGCCATCTACACACGCGACCCGAACGCACCGTACACCAATGCGTCGGGCGCCGCGGCCTGTCGGTTGCCGTCGGGCCATCCCGAGGCATTCTTCGAGGCCTTTGCCAACGTCTATCGGGCAACCTACGACGCGATGGCGGCCCGCGCCCTGGGCGAATCGTTCGAGAAGGTCGACACGGTCTACCCGAACGTCAACGACGGCGTCGAGGGGATGTACTTCATCCAACAGTGCGTCGCCAGCAGCAAGGACAACGCGTCCGTGCTGCCGCTACGTCATGTACGAGCCCGCCGCTAAGACGCCCCGCGCGCGACGCGGCAAAAAACAATCCTAGCGTCAGCGAGGGACGCAGCGGTTTGCCCCGCATGACGCGGTTCGTTCGGTGCGATGCTGCGCGTTCCACACCATGCGGTTTGTCTTGTGCCGTACCGTCGGTCACGTGAAGCGCGGCGCGTCCAGTGTAATGCTGCCGACCTTTAGAATTGCGGGGGCGACGCGTGAGCACCCTCGTTGACGCGTCGGGCTGGGATAGGATCAGCGCCGTACTCGCGCCGTGGCCTCGGCGTTCACTCACCGCGGAGGGCCAAGTCGACGTTTTCTTCCGGCGTGGGGTCGCGACCGTCGAAGTACGGATCGTAATAGAAGATCAGATCACATCCTGCCGGGTGTCGGCAGTTGTACTCAAATGTAAGAACAGCGAGTATGCTTTCCGCCTCGGTGGCGTAACCCTCCACAATGGAAAACCTTTTTACGAGCTCGACAAGTTCGTCGCGAGTGCATGCCCGCCTGGCATCTTGTTCGCCAAGACAGATGTCGACGATCGTTTCATCGTCGTAGTCAGAGTTGCAAAGATTGTCGACGTCGGTATCAGGCAGCAACTGTTCGAAAGCAGAGTGCGACTCGGGTGAGTCAATCCCTTGCTCCCGCGCCTCCCGAATGGTGTCAACCAGTTCCAGCAGTCGGCCTCGAATGACGTCGGATTCCGTCATTGTCTTCTTCCCCCTTTGATTCCCTTGTGTCCTTCTCCGTGCCCTCTGTGGCTCTGTGGTGAATCCCTGTTGGCACCAGAAAATCGATCAGAAGCCGCGCACGGTGCGGATGTCGTCGAAGTCGCGGATGTGGTAGTCGATCTGGGCGTAGTCCAACACGCGGCAGAGGCCGCGCAGGGCGACGCCGAAGCCGTCCGGGCCGCTGAAGCCGCCGAATTGACCGCCCCCTTTGACGTGCGGTTCGAGATCGAGGAACACGCCGGGGATGCCGCGACGGCGGAGTTTGCGTTCCAGCTTGGGCAGATCGGCGCTGAAGTCGCGGAGGATGTGCTCGTGCGCGCCGTCGCCGACGTCGGCCGGCACGAAGTGCTTGAGCGCGTCTTCGTCGACGTGGCCGGGAGTTCCCCCGTTGCGGCCGCGGTTCGGCAGCGCGTAGTCCTTGACGTGCATCCAGCCGATGCCCGGCTTCATCACCTGGTACTGCTCGATCAGTTCGGCCGTGGTGTAGCCCTGGCAGAGGATGTTCGCCGCGTCGAAGATCAGCATCAGCGCCGGGTGGTTGACCTGGCGGTAGAGTTCGGCCATCAGCTCGCCGTTCTGGCCGACCAGGTTGGCTTCGACCTCGAGGCCGAACGTGAGGTCGGAGCGGTGACAGGTCTCGGCAATGCTGCCGAGTTGGTCGACCGCCTGCGAAAGATAGTCGCGGGGGTCTTCACCACGGGGGTGATAGAAGGAAAAGCCGCGGATCAATTTGGTCTCGAAGGCGTGGGCCAGCTCGCAACACTTGTTGACGTCGCGCTCCAGGTACTTCTTGAAGGGGACGTAGGCGTTCGACGTGCCGTCGTCCTCGTTGACGAGCTTGACCTTGCCGATCGGTGAACCGATCGACGAGACGTTCAGCCCGTACTCGTCTTCGAGGTGTCGGACCTTGGCGATCTCGCTGCGGGTGAGCTTCATTACGTTTTTGACGCCGCCGCCGACGTCGATGAAGCGAATGCTGTAGTATTCGAGCCCGAGGGCGGCCAAGGCGGCGAATTGCTGTGTTGCCGTCTTCTGGTTGGCGGCTTCGTCGGCAAAACCGCTGAGAATGACCCGGGGGGCGTCGGCCATGATCGAATTCCTAGGGCTCGAAGTATTGGCGTTGTGTGGAGTCAGCGTGCAGCCGCGCCGGCGAGGTTCGCTTCCCCGGTGGTAGCTCGCGCTGAACGGCCCGCGATGGACACATCGGCCCGAAGCCGGCAAGACGAGGCAGCCATTGTGCGCAGCCGCCGGCGCGACACGCAAGGGGCGTGGTACCGTCGGGCCGGTGGCACGCCGCTGCCGGCTGCGATACGATACCGCGATGAGCGAATCGACCCCCACGAAAGCGAGTGATCGTCCCGCCGTCGCCAGCAGTGCCGTGCGCCAACTTCGCGCCGGGATGGTGGGAATGGGCATGATCTTTGACGAAACATATCGCCCTTTTTTTGAAGGGGTGTTCGGCCGCGGTATCCACGATCCGGCCTTCGGCGTCTGCACGATCGACCTGGCGGCGGTTGCCAGTCGGACCGGCCGACGGGCTGAGGCGTATCGCCAGTCCGCTGCCGGGCGCGTCGCTCCGTTTGTGAGTTACACGGGTGACAACTCGGGCGCCGAGTTGGTGGCCGGCGACGTCGACTTTGTGTGTGTCGCCACGCCGGACGATCGGCACTTCGACTCGGCGATGGCGGCGCTTAAAGCGGGTCGGCACGTGCTGATCGAAAAACCGTCGGTGCTTTCGCTCGGACAGCTCGACACGATCACCGAGACCGCGCGGTCGAAGCGGTTGTTGGCCAAGATCGTTTATCACAAGCTGCTCGATCCCGACCACAAGAAGCTTCGCACGCTGGTCGTCGACGGCGTGTTGCGGCACGTCAACCACGGCTACTGCACGCTCTTGGAGCCGAAGATGATCTCGGGTCAGCAGTTCGCCGAGTGGATCACCGGCCGCAATCCGGGCACGTACGTCGCGGTGCATTACATCAAGCTGATCGACTTCACGTTCGGCGGGCGGCTCAAGTACGTCACTTGCACGGGACAGCGCGGACTGGTGGGTCCGGCCGACGGGCCGACCTGGGATTCGACCCAACTGCGGATGGTGTACGCGTATGACGATGGTCGCGAGGCGGCCTTCGACATCCACACCTCGTGGGTGACGCCGGACAACTTTCCCGGCTACGTCGAACAGGAAGTGCAGTTCCGCTTCGACAACGGCGTCTGGAACGGGCACAGCCGCAAGCGCGGCGTCGAACTGACGGTCGAGGGCGAGACGCCGCTCGTGCGGAAGATCTCGATGAACAATCACTACAACGGCGAGTTCGTCGAACCCTGGGGCGCGCGTTCGCAGCGCGGCTATGGCGTCGAGGTGCTGGAGCGATTCGCCCGCGAGGTGGCCGAGCTCGAGTTCGGCGGACCGGCCGAGGAGCGTTCGCAGCGTTACGACCGCCTCGTGGCGTTGGATTACAATGACGTGGCAGCCGACCGGCAGGTGGTGGCGACCGTAGAGGCGATGGAAGCGATCCTGGCGGCGCACGCGGCCGGTGAGCCGGGAGCGATGGCCGAGATCAATCACGACGCCGGCGGACTCGTGCTCTGGAAGCCCGGCCGTGCCGAACCCGACGTGTTGTACAGGCCTCGGGTGTGACGTCCAGAAGCGGACACGCCCGTGTGATCCAGGTGAGTTTCGCTCCAAGAGAATCGCGAAAGGACGAAACGATGAAAACGCGAAAAGCAAGAATGAAAGTTCATTGATTAGCCGGAGTCTTCGTCCCTACTCGTTTTTCGCGCTTGGGTGGCCCGGACAACTCGCTTGTCTGGGTCGCGCAGCGACAGGAGGCTCCGAGCGCCGGCCGTCATTCACGGTTTAAGTTAGGCACTAGCGGACAGATCCCCCCAGTGCCTCTTGTGCCAAAGGCACCCAGACAACGAGTTGTCTGGGCCAACCTGACCTAAGACATAACAAAAGTTGGACCACTACCCACTGAGCGACATGAGCCACGACGTACCTGATCCGATTCAACATGCCGGCGAGAGCCAGTCGAACGACGTGCGACGACGGTTGGCCGCCGCCGAGCCGCACAGCCTGCGCACCTACACGCCGAGCCTGGCGGTGATTGCCCGCAGCGCCGGGTCGTATCACTGGACGGCCGAGGGTCGCAAGTTGGCCGACTTCACGTCGGGTGTGTTGGTCGCCAACCTGGGGCACAACCCCGTGCGCTGGTGGCGTCGCGTGGTCGATTACCTGGGGCTGGGCGATTTGCCGCGCGACGGTGCGTACCACGAGGCCTTGCCGCTGACGGCCTACAACGCCACGACCGAAATCGAGCTGTTGGCGAGCGAGCGTCTGTTGGCCAACCTGCAAGCTCAGCCGGGCGGGGCGCGCTGCCAACAAGTGCTCTGGGCGGCCAGCGGCAGCGAGGCAATTCAGAAGGCATTGTGGGCCGCGCTGTCCCGCGACAAGAGCCGCGACATGATCCTCGCCACCCGCGGCGGCTTTCACGGCAAGAAGGGGCTCGCCGGCGCGGTCACCGGCAGCGAGTTGGACAAGGATCGCGACCCCCGCGTGCGTTTCATTTCGTTCCCCACCGAAGAGTGCGGCAGCGTCGAGCTGCGGCGGCAATCGCTGGACCTGGCAAAGTACGAGAACGAACTCGACGCGCTCTGGAACGAACACGGCCAGCGGCTGACCTGTTTGATCACCGAGCCGTACCTGGGCGGCGGCGGTTCGTTTCATCCGCAAAAGGAATACCTGCAACTGCTCGATCGCTTCTGCAAGGCGCACGATCTTGTTTTCATCCTCGACGAGGTGCAGGCCAACTTCGGCCGCACCGGGCCGATGTACGCGTTCACGCACTACGGTGTCGAGCCCGACATCGTCGTGTTGGGCAAGGGGCTCGGCAACGGCGTGCCGGTCAGCGCGGCGGTCGGTCGCGCCGAGCTGTTTGCGGCGCTCAACTACGGCGAGACGTCCGACACCTGGAGCGGCAACGGCCTCTCGTCGGCGGCCGTGCTGGCCACGCTCGACGAGTTCGAGTCGAGCGACGTGCTCACCCACGCGGCCGCGCTCGCCGAGGTGATCGAGGCGGGGCTCGTGCGGCTCGCCGAAACCGACGTGATCGAGCGTGTCCGCGGCGAAGGGCTTGTCTGGGGGATCGAGTGCGCGGCCGTCGACCAGCACACGGCCGGCGAGGTGGCCAACGCGTGTGTCGAGGCCTGCTACCTGGGCGACCTGGAGGGCCGCGCCGTACATCTTCTGGGACCGTTGGCGGGCAAGGTGATCCGCGTGAGCCCGCCGCTGACGATGCCGCTCGCAGAGGCGGAAGAATACCTCGCCGTGATGTACAACATCTTCGCCACGCTACCGCGCCGCCTCGCCCAACAACCGGCGACCGCGTGAGCCGTATCGCAGCGATTAGGGGGCGACAATCATGAACGATCCAGAAACGCGACCGCGACGAAGGCCGCAGTTTTCCTTGCTTACGCTGATGCTCATGACGGCAATCGTGGCGCTGGCGATCACGGTTGTCATGCTGTATCGCGAGGTCGGTCCGTTACGCAGGGAGTTGAAGCAGCTCCGCGATGAGACGGGGCAGCTAACGATCGACGATGCGACCAAGCTGCACGCCATCCGCGTCGACACGCAGGACGAGTTGGAGTGGAAGTGGCGGATCTGGGTGCCCAAGGGCGCCCATTATCGTCTGCGTGCCGAAGGCGGTTCGATTCCCGAGCAGGGCTACCCCGACAGTGGTGGCACGATCGTCATCAGCGAACCTGGCGAGTATGTGGTGCGGTACCTGATTCGTCGCGATCCACGCAGCGGCGAATGGCGCGGTAGCCTACATCTGAATTCCGGGTCAGTAGGAGAGGACCCTCAGCCTTGGGTTGACTGGTCGACACGCTCGATCTCGTCCAGCGGCGTCGGCACGTCCACACAGTCGTTTGATACGGATCAAACAGTCGAACTCATCCGCCACCGCGTGTCGCAGCAGTCCCAGGGCGGCAAGCTCGCCGAGCCGGTGTCCGGCTTCGCCGTCTGGCTGCAGCCGGAATAAATCGCGGCAACCACCGCAAGGGATACTTGACTCTCCCCTTGCGGGAGGCCGTATGCTGCACTCGGTGAAGGAGGTGGCGCGTGTACAGCATTGGCGAGTTTTCCCGGGTCACGGGGCTGACGGTCAAGACGCTGCGCTTCTACCACGAGCGGGGTTTGCTCGAGCCGGCGGCGGTCGATCCGGCCTCGGGCTATCGGTATTACGACGAGCGGAACGTCCAGCGGGCTGCCGTGATTCGCGCGCTGCGCGATCTCGAGGTTCCGCTCGACGACGTGGCCGTGGTGCTTGCCGATTGCAGCGACGACGTCGACCTCGTCGAGTATTTGGGCCGTCATCGGCACACGATCGCCGAGAAGGCGCGCCACTACGAAGACCTGCTCGCAAAGATCGACCAGGTCGTCACGGCCCAGCGAAAAACGGAGGAGGCGACCGCTATGCGTGACCAAGTGTTTGAACCGTGTGAACGGGAGATCGAACCCCAGTTGGTCGCGGGTGTGCGCTTTCAGGGGAAATACAGCGACGTGGGGCCCGTGTTCGGGAGTTTGGCCCGCCAGTTGGGGCGACACATCGCCGGCAAACCGTTGTGTCTCTACTACGACGGCGACTACCGCGAGGACGACGCCGACATCGAAGCCTGCTTTCCCATCCGCAAACAGGTGCCGGTTAATGGCGCCGACGTGCGCGAGTTGCTCGGCGGTCGTTGTGTTACGTTGCTGCACCACGGGCCATACGAGCAGCTGGGGCGGTCGTATGCCGTGGTGTTGAAATACGCCCGCGACCACGGCTACGACGTTGCCTTGCCGACGCGCGAAGTCTACGTGAAAGGGCCCGGCATGATCTTCCCTGGCAACCCGAAACGGTACCTCACGGAGATCGTCTTGCCGATTGCCGAACCTGCCTCCGAATAGCGAGTGAGCACGAGCGATGGCCGCGAGAAAAACCTGGCGGGAGAAACTCGCCGACGACAAGGACCTGCCGAAGGTGGAGAAGATCGCCGGCAAGATGTCACGGCGGTTGGGCACGGGCACGGTGGTGGTGCCGGCACCGCGTGAAGTCGACGCGGCGATGAAGACGATTCGCCGTGGTCGGCTCACCACGATCGACCTCGTGCGCCAGGCGTTGGCCGAACGTCATGCCGCGACGGTGGCGTGTCCGCTGACGACGGGCATCTTTGCCTGGATCGCCGCCCACGCCGCCGACGAAGCCGAGTCGGAGGG
>JAGQPT010000145.1 GCA_020426575.1 Planctomycetales bacterium | reverse complement strand
TCGTCGATTTAGACTACCGCGGTCTGATCTACGCGCAGTACCCCCAGACGTTCGGCTTCATTGCCGGCGGTCAATACGCCAAGCTCGACCAGGACTTTTCGGCCGTCTTCACCACACCGGGGGTCACATCGGTCGGCTCGAACGTCGACTTCAGCGGCGGCGGCATTCGAGTCGGCCTCGAGACGGAACGATTCTGGGGCAACACCGGACTGTCCGTATACGGTACGGGGATTCTCAACGTGCTCGCCGGTACGTTCGACGCGACGTACATTCAGACCGACTCGTTCAACGATGTCGAGGCCTTCACGTCGTGGAGCGCTTCGCGAATCGTGCCGACGCTGGACCTGGAAATCGGCGTCGCCTGGCTGACACTCGGCCGGCACTTGCGCCTCTCGGCAGGTTATCGCGTCAGTGCGTGGTTCAACGTGGTCAAGACCGAGGACTTCATCCACGCCGTGCAAGCGAACGATTACCGAGGTCTCGACGGAACGCTTACGTTCGACGGCCTGGTGGCACGAGCCGAGCTGAACTTCTAGGGCACTCGCGCCCGGCAGCTCGACCAAGAAGTCCGTTACGACGGCACTTGCCGAATCCGGCAAAGGTATGTTGCGCTTACCGCAAATCGCGGCCCTTCGACCCGTTTGCGTATCTTGTGTCGGCAACGTAGCATGAGCGGCGCTCCGCCTTGGCAATGACGTGCACGCCGTCAGTCGCCATTACGCCCCTGGCGGCGGGGCCATCCCCATTGTGCTCCCTCCCAATTCGCTGACACCGTGGAAAGGCGTCCTGTCATGCTGCGCTGGGTCACTCGTCTGGTATGTCAAATTCGTGTTGCCACGCAGACGCAACGGCCCGTGGCGCTTGGCCGTCCAAATGTGCCGATACGGTTTTGCCCCACGGCCGAGCCACTTGAAAAGCGCCGCCTGTTGGCAAGCAACGCCATCGCAATGGTGGTCGGCGACTTTGGCGAGACGAACTTTCCCGAAAGGGTGATCGCGGAACTACGATCATTGGGTTACCACGGCCTCGGCGACCCGAACGTCGACGGTGGGTTGCGTTCGAACTGGAATTCTTTGGACCAACGGGCGGGCGATCCTGGCGACTTCGCCGCGGCGTTATCGGTCCAGCGCACGACGTTTACTATCGACGATGTCGACCTCGAGGCGGAACTTAGCGTGCCGGGGTTGCCCACCGTCGACGCTCCGCCCGACGTCACGTTGCCGACCGAGCTGTCACTCGAATTGGTCGACCTTGGCGGGCCCGACAACAACGACGCGATCGTGGCGGCGGCGGCCAGTCAACTCGGCGCCTACGGTGACTCGGACACGATCATCCTGATCGGCCATGGCCTGGGAGGCGACACCGTGCTCAAGATTGCCGAGGCGGTCGGCGTCGAAATCGATTTGCTCGCCTTGTTGGATCCGGTCGGTTTTGCTGATGCACCCAATCCAACGACAAGTGTGCCGATTCCCGCCTCAAACTTCGACCTGGGCGATCTGACATCGCTGCCCGGTATCCCAGCGGGAACCATGCCGATCGACATCGCCACGAATTCCCACGGCCAGGTTCCCGGCTACTTCCAGGCGAGCAGCCTGACCGACGGCGTCGTGCCCGGCAACGTTCGCTTTCTCTACAACCGCTGGCAGACGAACGCGTTGTTCCCTGTCGACTTTGGCGTAAATCCAAGGCTGACGAACGGTGGCGGCAGCGACAGCCTGTTTCTTAACTTTGGGATTGCCGACCAGGCCGAGCAAGACACCAAGGCGGATCGCTACGTTCCCGGCGCCGATGGCGACCTGAGTGCGCTCGCCATCCTTGCGCCGGAGAACATGGACCTTGAACCGTTCCAGCTGTCGACGATCACGATTCCCGATCCGCTCAATCCGCCGACGTTCATGAGCGACGTGTTGGTGCCCGACGCGCCGAACAGTGACTTTGGCACGTCCGACGCCCAGTCGCACCACGACTTTGCGGCGAACGACACGATCCAAGACGAATTGATCTCCATCATCCGAGAAATCACTCCCCCACTGGCTGCCGATCAGTTCGAACCGAACAACTCGATACTCGAAGCGACGGTGTTGGGGTCCGTCCCCGAAGTGATTCTTACCGACCTGACGATCCACGACGCAAACGACGTTGACTACTACCGAGTCACCGCGAACGTGACCGGTAAGTTGATCGTTACGGCGTTGTTTGAAGACGTCGCCGGCGACCTCGACTTGGCGATGCTCGACCGCTATGGCAACGTGATTACACATGCGACGCCCACCCCGGACAAGGAACAACTTGTGGTACCGGTGGTGAGCCAGGAATATTACTACGTACGCATGGTGGGGGTGGGCAACGCCACGAACTGCTACGACCTGGAGATCGAGAACTTTGCCGCACCCGTCCCTGCGACCGTGGCTCTGCATCCTGCCGACGACAGCGGCACCGGCGATCAAGACAACATCACCGACGTCACCGACCCTCGCGTCATCGTCCAGGCCGACCTCGACGGTTTCGCACAAATGGGCATCACGATTCTGGATGCCGACGCGGCCGCAGCCGGGCAATCGGCGGGCGCAGCGGTTGAACTGTTCGTCAACGGCGTCTCACAAGGATTCGCCGATGCGCTGGGAAGTTCCACCAGCCTGTTCCTGTTTCAGCTCGACGGCAACGTGCTCGACAACGGGCTGCCGATTGGTGGCGGCACGCTGAACCTTGTCACCGCCGCTGTCCGTATTTTCGACGGGCAAAAAGACGTCGCGGGCGCACCGGCCCCCGCCACTGACCGCACGCAACTCTCCGAACCATTGCAACTTCGTTACCGGGACGTGCTGGGACCGCGGGTTGAAAGCGTCACCGTGACGGGGCATCCGGACTACAATCTCTTCGATCCCAAACCGACGGATGGCCCCACGCCACTTGTCCAGTCACTCACCGTATCGTTCTCTCCCACGTACGACGTCGACAACAACGTCGACGCCGAGTACGAGGACATCGGCGCGACCGGCATGCAAGTCGGATTTGCCAGCGACGACAATGCTGCTACCGAAGTCCCGATCGGGTTCAGCTTTCCGTTTTACGGGGGCGTGTACGACAGCGTCTTTGTATCGACCAACGGCCTGCTCTCCTTTGGCAGCGCGTTTGACAACTTCCTGAACACCGACCTCACCAACCCGGTGACGGCGCCCAGCCAACCAGTGGTTGCCGTGCTTTGGGACAACTGGGACACCGACCCCGGATTTGGCGACGGTGTCTACTACCAACTGCTCGGTACGGCTGGGGTCGACCGTCGGCTGGTGGTTCAATGGCGGCAGATCGAACACTTCAATGCCGACGGCGTCGGCGCGGATCCCACCGTCGACTTCGAGGCGGTATTGTTCGAAGACGGTACGATCGAGCTGCGCTACTTTGACCTGATCACGAGCGATGCAGCGGAAGACAACGGTGCGAGTGCGACCGTCGGCATTCGCGACGGTGTGACTTCGACGATCACCGATCGCGGAGTCCAGCAGATTTCGTTCAACGAGGCCGCGATCCAGAACGGGCGTACGGTTCGCTTCACGCCACCGCTGGATCCATCCGTCGTGACCAACGTGGGTCATTATTCTCTCAATGGCGACGCCACCGGGCCTGCGCTCATTACATCGGCAACGTTCGTCGCCCCCAACCAGGTGCGGCTCGACCTGGCCTCGCCGCTGCTGGACGATCGCTTCACGCTGGTGATTTCCGACAGCCTCACCGATCTGGCGGGAAATGCCCTGGACGGCGAGTCACAGCTTGCCGCACCGGGTGGCTACGTGTTGCTGCCGAGCGGCGACGGAGTTGCCGGCGGTGACTTCGTGGCGCGATTCACCGTCGATAGCCGCGCCGAAATTGGCGTATGGTCCGCCGGTTCGAGTCTGATCGACATCAACGGCAACTTTAACTTTGATCCGGACAATCTAGACGCCGTAAATCGGGATCTCGTTTTCCACGCGGGATTCTCCAGTGACAGCATTTTCGCCGGGAACTTTGTGAACACGCTGGCCGCGCCAGCTGCCTCGGCCAATGGATTCGACAAACTCGCGGTTTACGGCCGCATCGGCAGCACTTGGCGATGGTTGATCGACACGGACGGTGACGGCATCGTGGATATGACCACACAGGAGTCACCATCCGGCGTCAACGGTCTCCCCGTCGCGGGGAACTTCGACGGCAACATGGCCAATGGCGACGAGATTGGCATCTTCGACGGTCGCCGCTGGTTTTTCGACACCGACCGAAGTTTTACCCTGAATGACAACGGCGGCGTGGTGGCAGGCTATTCCGGGTTTCCGTTCGTAGGAGACTTCGACGGTGACGGCGACGACGACGTCGGCACCTACGTTGCCACTATCTCTGGCGGCAACGCGTTTTCGATCGACTTGAACGAAGCCGCTCCTGGCGCACCGATCTCCATCGACGGCGTCGCGGACTATACCTTTCAGATCGGCGTCCCCGGTTTGGGTTTCGGTAGCGGGTTCTTTGGTCTCCCCGGCGTCCGCGAACGTCCCGTCGCTGCCGACGTGAACGGCGACGGCATCGACGACATCGGGCTGTTCGCTCCCGACGGTAGTGCGCTCGCGCCCGGCGACGTCGCCGAGTGGTATTTCCTCGTCTCAGCCGACGACCCGACGACGCGCCCGCTCGAGGGGACCATACTTGGTCGGATCAACGACGGTTTCATTCCATTCAATCCGGCGCCGTTCGGCCACGACATCTACGCCCGCTTTGGCAACAGCTTTGTCGTGCCCTTCGTCGGAAACTTCGATCCACCGTTGACGAATGGCGGTGCAGACGCGACCACGACTGCGACCGATCGAGAAACAATTTCAAGCCAAACGACATCCAATGACAGTCCGACGACAGCCGTCGTTGCCGCAACTCTCGATAGTACGGCAAACGGCCTTGATTTGGCGTCCCGCGGAACGGCTGTCACGACGTTCGACGAAGGCTCGGACATCCGCTTCGTCGAGTCGCTGTATCGAGACCTTCTCGAGCGCGAGGCCGACGTCGCCGGAAGAACGGCCTGGGTGCGGCAACTCCGCAGCGGCACGACCCGCGATGAGGTCGCCTCCGCCTTCTGGTATTCGGCCGAACGGATGCAGCACGTCGTCGACGTGTACTATTCGCATTACCTCGGCCGGCCGGCCGACCCGGCTGGTCGATCACATTGGACCAATGAATTGGTGGCCGGTCTTAGTGAAACGGAATTGGCGGTGAACTTCCTCACGTCTTCGGAGTTTGTCAACCGCTACGGCAGCGATGCCGCGTACGTCGACGCGCTTTACCAGTATGTCGTCGGTCGCTCGGCGGATCGTGATGGCCGGGCTCATTGGCTCGTGCAACTCCATCGCGGTGTCACTCGGGCCGACATTGTCCGAGCAATGTTTGCATCGCGGGAGAAACAAACGGCAGTCATCGATACCGTGTACGAAGACTTGCTGCGACACGATGCCGATGCAGCAGTTCTCGACTACTTCCTCGGCGAGGTCGCCAGCTCGCGCGGCCGTTCGTATGACGTCACGTTGGCCATTCTAACCTCGGACGAGTATTTCTCTCGGCTCTGACATCAATTCTTTACGCGCCGGCCTCTCGCACGGCCGCGAACGGCCGGCCGCTCGGGTCGTTAGCGAAAGTCGAATCCAATCAGGTACCCCTTCATACCCACGAACTGAAACTCAATTTCGCAGCGCCCCGTTGCCCGTTCACATTCAATGTCGTAGGTGACAAATAGTGTCGGCGACGTTCCCTCCGACGAAAACCGCTGACCGACAAGCCGCATCGATTTGAGACATCCACCGTTCGCGGTGACTTTCTTCATCATGTCGTCAAGTTGCTCGACGCTGACCGCCTCACGTAGTGCCGGGTGCATCAGCGAACGGGATTTGCCGGAGTCCTCCCTCAGGAACGCCCTGATAAACGCCTGGGCGACCACGTCATACGGCTCGATCTGCCTCGGTCCCTGAAACCAATCGGCAAGCTGCTCAGAATTCACGTGAAATCCGATGACTTGCCCATCCAGAACCGTGATGTCCACTTCTGCCTTGCCCCGCTCGAATTGTACGTCGGATGTCCTTTCGATCTGCGTCCCGGTGAGCCCATGGGCCTGGGACGAGGCAATCCGCCGCACGGCGACGTGAGGACCGAGCCGCTCGTGCATGGCCGTCACCCAAGTGGCCAGGACTGGTTCATCGACCTCCTTCCTCGCCGCTGGGTGCAAGAGAGCGATGACGGCTGCCGTGTCCCCGCGGTCCAGAGCCTGCAGAAAACGGCTTTCGGTCACCGCGCCGCTGTCGGCGCGTGCTGTTGCGGCTATGAACCAAATCAGAATGACCGGGTAAGCGGACGATGCGTAGCGTCTCATTTCGTGGTCCTCCTTACTTACAGGTTACGGCCCCCATCCCGTCCAAGCGGACGCGGCACGTCGGCGTTACACGAACGGCTCGGGCACTAACCAATCCTCCCACGGTCTTTGAAATTTGTTTCGCGCGCGAGTTGTGGCCAGGATATAATGGCCGGCCAACGTACAGCGGGCATTCGGGAGCAGCACCTTGCGGGAGATCCATCATGAGGCGTCGCGATTTCTTGGTGGGGACAGCTACAGGTTTGACGGTGTCGGGGCTTCAGATTGATCGGCTCTTCGCGCAGACCGAAACTCCGCATCATCACCACGATGGATGTGGGCTTTTGTACGCCTCGCCGGCCGAGGCGATGAATTCACCGAGTGAAAAGTTGGCGTTCCTCCCCGCAATCCACGTCGGCACCAAGGTGGACCGGCCCGACTACCTCGCCGTCGTCGACGTCGACCCGATGTCTCCCACCTACAGCTCCGTCGTCAGTCGACTCGCTATGCCCCACGTCGGCGATGAACTGCACCACTTCGGCTGGAACGCGTGCAGCAGTTGCTACGGTGTTGAGGGCAAAGCACGACAGTTCCTTGTGTTGCCGGGGCTGGCGTCGGGACGGATTCATATCATCGATGTCGCCGATCCCCGGCAGCCAAAAATGCACAAGGTGATCGAGGGGGAGGAAATCGCGGCTCGCACGGACCTCTCAACGCCACACACGGTCCACTGCTTGGCAAATGGCGAAATCATGATATCGATGCTCGGCAATGCCGCCGGCGACGGCCCAGGCGGATTCCTCTTGCTCGACGATTCGTTCGAGATCAAAGGGCGCTGGGAACGCGAGGCGTCGGGAATGAAGTTCAACTATGACTACTGGTATCAGCCGCGACTGAACGTGATGATCAGTAGCGAGTGGGGCGCTCCCAAAACCGTCAGCCAGGGATTTAATCCCGAAGAAGTTTCCAAGGGTAAATACGGCCGACACATCCATCTGTGGGATTGGCAAGAGCGTCGCATTCGCGAATCGTTCGACCTCGGTGAAGCTGGCTGGATTCCACTCGAAGTGCGATTCCACCACAATCCGGCGAGCGCCGATGGTTTTGTTGGCGCGGCGCTGAGTAGCGCCATCTGGCGTTTTCACGCTAACGATGACAACTGGACCGTCGATAAGGTCGTCCAGATCGAACCGGTCGAAACCGCTGGTTGGCCGTTCCCCGTTCCCGGATTGATCACCGACCTGGTGCTTTCGCTAGATGACCGTTGGCTTTATTTCTCCAACTGGTTGCATGGCGACATCCGGCAATATGACATAAGCGACCCGGCCCACCCGCGTTTGACGAGCCAAATCTGGCTGGGCGGCGTCATTGGACACGAAAACGACACGCCTCACCGCAAGCTCACCGGCGGGCCCCAGATGCTGCAACTCAGCTTGGACGGCAAACGACTCTACGTGACCAACTCGCTCTACAGTCCTTGGGACAATCAGTTCTATCCCGACATGGCCGAACAAGGGTCGTACTTGATGCAGCTCGACTGCGACACCGAACGTGGTGGCATGACAATCAACAACAACTTGTTTGTCGATTTCGGTGCCGAACCCGATGGCCCCGCCCGAGCCCACGAGATCCGCTTCCCCGATGGGGACTGCACATCAGACATCTGGAGCTGAACCGATTTGTCCCCAGTGGGCAATCGCCGCAGCAAGCAAAGTCCTGATCGGAACAGGACAATCACCAAGAGAGAGGCAACATGACTACGACACATTGGCGGCAGCACCGGGCGGTGGTGCGCGCGGTAACGTTCTCCCTGTGCCTTTTCCTGTCCTGTGGTGTCCACACTTCTGGCGTCATGGAGACGGGACGGGCGTATGCGCAATTACCGGCCTTCCCCGGCGCCGAAGGCGCAGGTCAATACTCGACTGGTGGACGCGGCGGCGACGTCTATCACGTCACAAGTCTTGCTAACTCGGGAAGTGGGTCGTTGCGATACGGCATCGACTCGGCGCGGGGGCCTCGTACAATCGTCTTCGATGTTTCCGGCACCATCGCGCTGACAAGCAAATTGCGTATCGATCATCCAAACATCACCATCGCGGGCCAGACGGCGCCGGGGCAAGGCATCGTCATCAGTAACTTCGGCGCGTCCGTCGACGCCAACAATGCGATCATCCAGCACCTGCGCTTTCGCCCCGGCGATGCGTATAAGGGACTGAGGCCGCTCCAGTATGACTTTGCGGTCGCCGTCACGGGACAAAACGTAATTCTCGACCACATCTCGGCATCCTGGTCGATCAGTCAGGTCGTTACGATCAACGGCACGCAATTCAACAACGTGACGATCCAAAACTCGATCATTGGCGAAGCGCTCGACCAGACGGGCATCTACCATAACGAGTGGAACGACGACTATTTACCGGGTGGGCCAAGCCACCACGCCAATGGGCTGTTCGTGAAACCGCTATCGGGCGGAAGTGGCACTTATGTCGCTTCAGCCCATCACAACCTGCTGATAAACAATCACAGTCGTAACCCGGCACCCGGCGTTCGCGATGAAACACAGTCGGTGATGTTCGATTTTCGCAACAACGTCGTCTACAACAATCGCAATAGTGGCTACAACAGCGGAACCGACGGTGGATCGATCACGATGAACTACGTCGGCAACTACGTGATCGCCGGACCGAACACGCAGAGCGGTAGCCGGGTCTTCGAAGGACGCCCGGGCGCCGAACTTGACATTTATCAGTCGGGGAATCTCGTCGACAGCGACCGCGATCAAGACCGCGATGGGATCAATCGAGAATGGTCCGCCTTCCAGGGAACGTACAAACGACTCTCGGATCCAGCCCCTATGCCAACGGTGACGACCGAGTCGGCTGAAGCGGCCTACGATCGGGTATTGGCCCATTCCGGAGCGTTTTGGTGGGATCGCGACAGCGTCGACGAACGGCTGGTGCTCGACGTCATCAACAACACGGGACGCATCATCAACTCGCAGTCAGAAGTCGGTGGTTACCCCGTGATTCAAGTGGTGCATCGCCCGGCCGAGTGGGATACCGACGCCGACGGCATGCCCGATTGGTGGGAGGAAGCCAACGACAATCTGAACCCGCTCGTGGCCGACAATAACGGCGACTGGAATGGCAACGGATATACCAACCTGGAAGAGTTCCTCCACGCGCTGGCCCGCGGCCCGAATCTCCCTGAGCCGTCGGCCGGACTACTCGCGGCTATCGGCGCCTGCGCGTTTTGCATCCGACGTCGGCGTCGGGCTTCTCAATGGCGTGATCCGCATGTGACATCCGAATCACGCATACGCGTCGAATGTTGACAAGAAAGCCGATGGTGCCGCGATGCTTGACGGGCGCCAAGACACTCGGCAACATCCAGGGCCCGTCGGTCGAGCAATGGCTCGCCGATCGAAAGGTCGAGGCAACGTCGAGCACAATTCGGAACGCGCACTTGACGGCCGTACGTGAGTTGCTGATTTTGTCCGTATCGGTCGGGACCCTCGGGACAAACTGCCTGGCCGGCTTGCCGCGAGCGAACGAACAGGCCGAACGCCGGCACCTTCATCGTCCGTTGACCGAGGACGAGTTGACGCGGTTGCTTTACGTGTGTCGCTGGCGACGGCTGTCGGACTTCGGCCG
>JAGQPT010000144.1 GCA_020426575.1 Planctomycetales bacterium | reverse complement strand
GACCGTCGCGGGAAAGTCACAGCCACACGTAACGAGGCAACACCCGAAGTGGGCGCCGACCGCATCACGTGAACCGTCGCACCAGCCAGTCGCCGGCGCGGGCGGATAGTTGGCCGATCGCGAACAGCAGCCGCGCCCTGGGGGGGAGGACCAACTCGGCGTTGCGACGCTCGCAGCCGCGCACGATCTTGGCGGCGAGTCGGTCCGGATCGAGCTGGCGCACTTTGGCGCCGCCGCCGGGCTTCGAGGCGACGTCGGGCAGATCCTCGGCCTCTTTCACGTAGCGCGTGCCGCCGTCGGTCCGCGCGATCGGACCGGGACAGACGAGCATCACGTGGATGCCCTCGTCGGCCAGCTCGAGCCGCAGTTGCTGGGTGTAGGCCGTCACGGCGTGTTTGCTTGCCGGGTAGGCGCCCATGTACCGCGAGCCCACTTTGCCGGCCAGCGAGCCGATGTTGACGATGTGACCCCGTTGCTGGCTGATGAGCGGGTACGCCGCCCGGGTGCAGCGCACCAACGCGAGCAGATTCAGCTCGACGAGTCCGCGAAAATCGTCCGGCGTCGTGTCGATCACCCGACTCCGCGTCGACAGCCCGGCGTTGTTGACCAACACGTCGAGCCGGCCGCAGTGCTCGCGAATCGTCGCAAACAGCCGCTCGACGTCGTCGTCGCGGGTGATGTCGGCCGCGATCGGAGTGACGCGGCCTCCCTCGGCCCGCAGCTCGTCGGCCGTTCGCTCGAGCGCCTCGGCGCCGCGCGCCGTGATCACGACGTCGGCGCCGGCCTGGACAAAGGCCCGCGCGATCGAACGCCCCAGCCCGCCCGACCCACCGGTGACGAGCACCACTTTGTCATTCCAGCGGCCAATTGGCGGAGTTGACGTCATGACGGCTTCAACAAGAGGACGGAACGGAGGGATTCACCGCAGAGACACGGAGGACACAGAGAAGAAGACTGAGGAAACAAAGGTGGCTCGGGTTGTGGTCCTCGATCGCAGCATCACAAGTCGTTGAAACGGATGGGGTGATATTGATTGCGAAACATCTTGTTTGTTGACTACGCGGCCTTGGCGTCAATCGACGTCGGGCACAACTACGTGCGAACGACTGACGCCGCCATTGCGGATTCATGCATTACAATCACTCCGCCTTGCTCTTCCCTCAGTGTCCTCTGTGCCTCGGTGGTGAATCCGCTAATCACCAACCGGCGCGAAACGCACGACGTTCCACTCTGCGTTGGCCATCGCGTTGGACTCGATGCGGCGATAGCGGCGCGGGTAGCCGTACGTGGCGTCGAACTCGGCGAACAGCCTTACGCTGCCCGGCGGTGCGTCCTCGGCCCGCGCCAGGTCGGCCTCGATGATATCGAGCAACCCCGGCACCGACCAATAGTCCCAGGTGCGTCGCTGCGACGGAGTGTTGCCGTCGAGGCTCAAATCGGCGACGTCACCGTCGCGGACCTCGACGCTCACCTGCTGATCGCGTGACCCGCTGACGCGCAGTTCGAGGTCGTAGCTCGCCGGGGCACTACGGTCCCAGCGTTCCGATGCCGCTGCCAGGGCTTCGTCGTCCACTTCGGGCATGCGGTCGCCGGTGCGCATCGCCGTGACGACAAGAACGGCCAACAGCCCGAACCCGGTGCCACCGACGGCGGTCCAGATGAACGCCCGCAACGGCGAACGCCGCCTTTGCTTCGGCTGGTCACTCTCACGGTGTGTTGTGTTGCTGGAGTCTTCGGTCATCAAGCGGTGTTGGTTTTTGGTGCTGAAGATGACGTCGGCGCAGGTGGCAAGTCGCCGTCACCGCGCCCCTTGTCAGGCGCACGACCAGCCTAGAGAATGACGCCCTTGTGAACAACACGCCTGCCCCCGCGGGGAGGCCTCCAGACGCGCGCTGCGGCGCGGCATTCCACTTCGAACGACTTTGGACGCAAAACGATGCCAAGCTGTGTGCTCGCATACTCGGGGGGACTCGATACATCGGTGATTCTGGGTTGGTTGATGGACGAGGGCTACGATGTCCACGCCGTCTACGTCGACCTCGGCCAGCCCTGTGAAGACCGTCAGGAGATTCTCGACAAGGCGAAAAACCTCGGCGCCGCGTCGGCGCGGATCGTTGACGTGCAGGAAGAACTCTGCCGCGATTTTGCCTTCCCCGCCGTGCAGTGGCAGGCCCGTTACGAAGACGTCTACCTGCTCGGCACTTCGTTGGCGCGGCCGATCATCTCCAAGGCCTGCCTCGAAGTGGCCCGCGAAGTCGGTGCCGATGCCTACGCCCACGGCGCCACCGGCAAGGGAAACGACCAGTGCCGCTTCCAATTGGCCGCCGAAGCGCTCAACCCCGACGTGCACCTGATCGCGCCCTGGCGGATCAAGCGTTTTCGCGATTTATTCCCCGGCCGCAGCGAGATGATCGCCTACTGCGAGAAGAAGAACATCCCGGTGAAGGCCTCGGCCGCCAAGCCGTATAGCAGCGACGAGAACTGTCTGCACATTAGCTACGAAGCTGGGCAGCTCGAAGACCTTGCGGTCAACGGCGTGCGGGTGATCGACTTCGGCATGACCGTTGCACCCGAAGAAGCGCCCGACAAGTGCGAATCGCTCACCCTCGAATTCGAGGCCGGCATTCCGGTGCGGCTGGACGGCAAGGCACTCTCGGCCCACAAGATGATCATGGCGCTCAACGACATCGGCGGCCGCAACGGCGTCGGTCGCATCGACATGGTCGAGAACCGCTTTGTGGGGATGAAAAGCCGCGGCGTGTACGAGTCGCCCGGTATGACCGTGCTGTACACGGCGCACCGGCTCGTCGAACAACTCACGGCCGACCGCGACCTGGTGCACCTGCGCGACCGGCTCGCGCCGGAGGTGGCCGAGATGATTTACTACGGCTTCTGGTACTGCGCGAAGATGGACGCCCTGCTGGCCTTCATCCGCGAGGCACAAAGGCACGTTACCGGCAGCGTGACGCTCGAACTGTACAAGGGCAACATCTCGGTCGCGAAGCGTTCGAGCCCAGTGAGCCTGTA
This sequence comes from Planctomycetales bacterium, assembly GCA_020426575.1. Taxonomy (GTDB): domain Bacteria; phylum Planctomycetota; class Planctomycetia; order Pirellulales; family JAEUIK01; genus JAGQPT01. The sequence goes on along the minus strand of JAGQPT010000144.1, from coordinate 848 downwards.
CGATGCCGGCATTGCCAGCATGGAAGGGGGCGGCTCGTACAACCAGGACGACGCCGAAGGCTTCCTCCGCATCCAGGGACTCCCGCTGCGGGTGCAGGGCCGCGTGACGCCGCGCGAGTGACGTCGCTCGTTGCCAGTTGCTGGTCATTCGGTACCAAGGGGCAGGGGAGAGTGACTTCCAAGCGGGCCGCCTCCCCCCGCTAGCGTGCGCCGAAACTGCCCTTGTTGCCGGTCCGGCGACACGAGTACACTCCCGCTGCTCTTGTGCGACAACTGCGCCCGCGCCAAATCCCGCATTTAGCCAAATTGGCCGCGCGGCCGGTCATCTGAATTGGTCCAAGGAGGGACTTCCTCGATGTATGAACTCCAGCAATTGCCGCAGGGTAGCGCCACCAGCTACGACGGCATGAGATACTCCGTGCGATTGTCGGCCGATGAGCCACTCGATCTCTGGGTGCCCGCGGCTCCGGCTTACCTGCGACTCCGCATGCTCTGCGTCACCGCTGCTGGTAAGTCCCCGGCGGACCATTACCGCATTGTCGTCAGCGGTCGAGGTGTCGCCGACGGCCGTCAGCAGTTGCCGGCCGATGCCGCCTGGACGAGCTACTACATCCCGCTGACCACGGCCGGCCGAACCCAGGTGACCGTCGAGATCACCCGACCGTGCGGCCAAACCGTGACGTCGCCGGAAGCCGAACTCTGGGTCACGTCGCTGTCCGTCGTCGATTCCGTGACCAAGGAACGCGACCAGCGGGACATCGACCGCAGCCGCCTCGATATGGAGGGCATGATCAGTCAACTGAAGACCGCCGAAACGTCAGCTGCCACCAATGGCGGCGGGGACGCCT
>JAGQPT010000143.1 GCA_020426575.1 Planctomycetales bacterium | reverse complement strand
TGAGAATGTGGAAGTCGGCTGATGCGCCGTCGGGCGCGGTGAAAAAACTTCATCGCCGCGCTTGCCACAACCTCTGCGTCGGCGTCACGCGTCGAGCGGTGGCGCCATCGTCGTCAGCCGATGGTACTGGTGGCCCAACCGCGCCGCCACCTCGGCGCCGGCGAGCATGACGAGTCCTTGCACCCGCGCGCGAACGATCACGCCTTTTTCCAATCGCTCGGCGAACATCTCGTGGGTGAGCGTCGCCAAGGCGTCTGTGGCCGACCTGGTGAGCAGGGAACGGGGTACGTCCGCCGGATGCGCCATTTCGGCATAAACGACGTCTCCGGGAAGGGAAAACACGGTGGCGAGGCATCGATCCGCCGAGACGTCCACCGGCGCGTCAGTGGCGTCGACCGGCACGAGTTTCAGCGACGCATCCAGACGCTGAATTGCGCTCGGCACAAGCCGTGAATGACCACGCACGACCGGTTCCACGTCGAGCAGATCAGTGCGCAAAGACGCAGTCATCGTGAGCACCACCAGGTCGGGCACCGCCGGATCGAATTCGGCGTTCCAGTACACGCGCAGCTTGAGCGCTGCCGCCGCGTTGGTGTAGTCGACCACCAGATCATGACCCCGGACGTAGGCTTCGTCGAGCTGCAACGCAGCGGGCTGGGCGTCGGCCGCACCTGCCACGTCGTCCGTTTCAGCGATCGAGCCGGCGTTGGCCGAAATGGCGAGTATGTCACCGTGAAACGGCGTGTCGCCGACGGCCCGCGCTTGAATGCCACGTTGCGGTTGTTGGAGGGCGACCGCGGCGGTCAATGTTCCGACTACTAACTCGGCGGAATGATGGTCAATGTTCCAACACGGATCGGACATAATCGATTGCGGCCGGCGGCACGGTGAACCTTAACGCAACGTCAATAATGTAGCGTTGTTCGCCGCGACGCACATGGGCCGCGCTGCCCATATGCGGCTGTGGGACGGATGGGCGGACGCAGGTAGGCGACGTTCCTGGGACGCGCCCCGCGCGATACGGAGAGCCGGCCATACCGAGGGTGATCGTGTCGGCAGGCAGAGGCCGGCGCATAAAAAAACCCCGCCGCTCGCCCGAAAGCGAAACGGCGGGGCCGGAACAGAGAAGAGGCCGATGTTGACGGGTCGCGATCACGAAGGCACAAGCTCAATCGCGTGTGCGACTGTCATCAACGTTCCCGATAATAGCAGGTTGATTTCGCATGTCCAGTTTTTTATTCAAAAATTCTGATCTGTTTTTCGGCGCCGGCCGCCAATCGTCAGAAGCTGTGCTTCTTGTAGCACTTCCGGTGAGTTTTATAATCGCTGCGAGTCTGACTGTGACGAAAGACACCTCGACTAAGGTGGTTGTAATGCTGGACCAATTGATGGTTTGCGAGGAAGCAGCCCGTCGCGGAGGCGCCGTGCTCCTGGATTGGGTGGGACGTTTCAAAGTCCGTGAGAAAGGGCCCGCCGATCTGGTCACCGAGGCCGACGTTGCCTCGCAACGGGCGATTCGCGACTGTGTGTTGAGCCACTTCCCCAACCATGGATTCTTGGGGGAGGAGGAGGGTGTCTCGGACCGCCCCGACGCCGAGTACGTTTGGATCGTTGATCCGCTGGACGGCACGACGAACTACGTGCATCAGAACCCACAGTTCGCCGTCTCGGTGGCCCTTGTCAAAGCGGGGCAGGTGGTTGTCGGCGCAGTGTATGACCCCTCCGCCGATGAATGTTTCACGGCCCAGCGTGGCGCGGGAGCCCAGCTCAACGGCGAGCCGATCTCGGTCAGCACGGTTGTTTCGCTCAGCGAGGCGTTGGTTGCAGTGAGTTTTTCCGCAAGGGTGGACGCCCGTTCGCCACAGATCCCCCTGTTTCTCGAAATCGTCACCCGGGCCCAGGCGATCCGCCGCACCGGCTCGGCGGCGTTGAATCTGGCGGGGGTTGCTTGCGGCCGCTTCGATGCCTATTGGGCAATTGACAATAAACCCTGGGACGTCGCCGCTGGGTTGTTGCTGGTCGAGGAGGCCGGTGGCGCAACGCTTTCGCCAGAGGGAGAACCGGTCGACGTGATGGCGCCGCGGCTGGCGGTGGCGGCGACGCCGGCATTGCAGCGTGAGCTGAGCGGCGCCGTGGGCCAGGCGAAGTCTTAACTTGACCATTTGCCTGGTTCACGACTGCCTCGCACGGCCCGATGGTAGATCTCACCGCAGTGGTTGAGAGCGTTGCGGCCCCCATGTCAGAGGGGAGATGGGGCGGGGCGAGCCGCCGCTAAACTCTTGGGAATCAGACACTTTGCCCCACGGAATGCTTTATCGCTGTGACGAGCCCGAGTAGACTGAAATCGTGGGGCTGGCCGAGTGACCAGCTGCACGGAGTTCTCGTCTCATCACCAGCGGCTCGTCTCATCCGCCGCCGGCACAGTTCAGCGTACACGTCGACCGTCGCGGCATCGCGGGTGCCGCCGTAGCACGAGGATCGCACAACTTGCCAGCCTTTCGGTACACGTTCGCCATTGCCGCTATGCTCACCCTGCTGGGTGTGTCGGCATCGGCCGCGCAAAACGCCGGTGACGGTTCGGCCGCGAGCAATGGATCGGTCCGTTCGGAGCGGCAGATGCCCGAAGGTGAACCGGCGGCGCCCACGCCCATGCCGCCGGCCGAGGCCGTGCCAGCCAGGAACGGCGACCGTACGTCGTCGCCGTTGGCCAGCGGCGGTTCTGCGATCGAGCGAACGGCGAAAGACGTGGCTGTTGCCGAAGAGGTTGGCCCCCCCGTTTATTGGCTCAAAGACGAGCGGGGGGAACTGCACGCCGTGCCTGGCATGACGATCGAGGACTTTTGGCAGGCGTACGAGTTGATCCATCGGCTCGAGGCTCCGGCGCGACAGCGTGCCGTCACGATCAGCCGGCTCGACGTCGAGGCCGAATTGAACCTACAGCCGGCCGTCCAACCGATTCCTCCGACGATGCGGTTGTTGGCAGAATTCACGCTGCAAGTGACCGAGACCGGCTGGGCGCACGTGCCGCTGGGATTGGCCGGCGCCGTGCTCGACGGCGAGACGCATTTTCACGAGGTCGACATGCCCCACTACCTTGCGGCCGACAGCGTCCCAGCCGGGAACGTTGCCGCCGGTACGAAGGGGACGGGCAACACCGTGACGGATGATCGACCCGGCTATGTGCTCTGGATGCAGGCCGACAAGCCGGGCGAGTATCGACTCACGGTCCCGCTGTTGCTGCCGACTGAGCCGAGCGGAACGGGCGGGCATTGTAGTTTGGCGCTCCCGCTGGTGGCGCAATCGAAACTGACGCTTGCGGTGCCCGACGACGAGCTCGAGGTGAGCGTGAGCGGCGCGGCGATGGAGCCCCCGAACGACGATGCGGCTGGTCCTGCCCACGGCGAAGAGACCCCAGCGAAGGCGCCGACGACCGATGGTGGGGACGGCACTCGGCCGGCGCTGGTGTATCGCGGTCTGGGTCGTGAGGTGGAGGTGCGTTGGCGGCGGCGTCCGCCGGCGGACGAGCCCACGCCGGCCGTGCTCGAAGCCCTGGACGGCAACATGCTGGTGAGCATTGACGGCCAGACGATCACGTCTGAGGCGTTACTGAAGGTCCGCAGCCTCGGTGGGCCTTTGGAGCGGTTTTACGTGCGATTGCCGGAAGCCGCGGAGTTGATCCCGCGCGAGCCTACGGGCTACCGCACCACAGTATTGACCGACGCAGCGGCGCTGCCGCCGCCGCTGCGCGTGGGGTTGCGATCCGCGGTGGGTGGAGCGTCGAGTTTCGTCGAAATCACCCTCGACAAGCCGACGACCGAGACCGCCGAGGTGCGACTGCTCACCCAACGACGTCACCGCGTCGAACAGGTCAACGAGGTGTCGACGGATCGGGCCGCCCTACCAGGACCAGCCGCCGCGCAGGGACCTCCGGTCGATTTGGGTGGTTTCGAGGTGTTGGGAGCGATGCGGCAGTCGGGTTATGTCGGCGTTGGCGTCGTCGGAGACTGGCAGATCAATTGGAGTCCGCCGCGCGGCGTTCGCCAGGTTGCCGCACTCCCCGATTTGCAGCAGCGTGGCGAATTGGCTGCGGGGTTCGAGTACGTCAGCCAGCCATTTTCATTGCCGTTGCAGGTGGCCGCCCGCAGTTCGCGGATCGGCGTCGAGCCGACCTACGTCGTTCGCGTCGAACCGGACGGTTTGTATCTCGAGGCGCAACTCGACTTTGCCATCCGCAGTGCCCATGCGTTCGGCGTGTCGGTGGACATGAGCGGCTGGACCGTCGACGAAATCGGGCCGGCGAACGTCGTCGATCTCGACGGTGTCGACACCGAGGCCAACGCGCCGCTGTTCATACCATTCCTGCAGAGCATGATCGGAGAGGCGAAGGTTTTTGTGCGGGCTCGCCGCGAGTTGGACGACACACTTTCGTTTGATCTCCCCCTGCCCGTGGCCAACGCGCGGGGGCCCGCGGAGTTGGTGATCTTGCCGGCCGACAACGTTGTCGTCTCGCCGCGTACCACGGAGATGCAAGGGCTGCGGCTTGAGACGGCTCCGCCGAGTGTGTCGTTGCCGCCGCGCCGTCAGGAGCCGTTGGTCTACCGCGCCGGCCGCGACCGTTCGCGGTTCGTCGCCACGGCCGAGGTGATGTCGGGGACGCTTTCGGCGCAAGTGGAAAGTACGTTGATCGTATCGGGCGACGACGTGACCATCGAACAGGTCCTGGCGTTCGACGCGGCGTACGAAGCGGTCGCCGACGTCGGGCTGATGGTGCCTGTCGCCGATGCGCCGTTGGAAGTGCGCGCGGGCCAGAGCGTGCTCGACCTGCAAGCGGCGCCCAATCAGTCGACCAGCGGTCCCGATGCGGCGCCGCCTGGTTACGCCCGAGTGGTCGCCGTGCTGCCAACGCCGAAAATCGGCAAATTTGAGCTCACGGTACGGCAACGCCGACCGCTCGACGACCTCGAACATGTCGACGCCGCGCGCACTTCGGCGAAAGCCAACGGCGTGGTTGGCGCCGTCGAGGAGACTGGTGAGGGAGTCACCGACAAGTCGGCGGCCGCAGCGGCACGGCAGGCCGGCAGTCGTCGAGACGGTGGCGAGTATGTCGTCGTGCCGCTGGTGATGCCCGACGGGGCGGCCGTGCCCGCAGCTCGACTGGCGGTGACCGGCGAAGCGGGGCTGCAGTGCGAGATTCCCGTGCAAGAAGGTTGGACCATTGGTGCCACCGGCGCGGCGCGCGGCGGGGATGCCCTGGAGCGAAACACCTCGGTTGCGGCAGCCGCAGCTGGCGGCGAATCGCGGGCGCGGGAGGTCATGCTCCGCCTGGACCGCGACGACGAGGCGCTTGTCGGTGGGCTGCGGATTGAACGGGGCTGGCTGCGTTGGCGCTTGGGCCAGCGTTCGCAGGACGTTTACGCCGCCTATCGCCTGGAAACGCTGGCGCCGCAGGTTGAAGTTGTGATGCCGGCGGCGTGGCGCCGTGCGGCCGCCGGCCGGGGGGGAAGCGACGTCGAGGCCCGCGTCGACGGTCATCCTGTCGACGTGCAATATCGCGACCGCATCGTCCGCATCATGCTGGAGGACGTCACCGCGCCGGCGGTGCAACCGGTCACAGCGGCCAGCCTGGCCGACACGGATCGCGCAGCGGGCGGGGGCGATCACTTGCTCGAGCTGCGGTTTTCTCTTCCGCTGGCCGAGCCGCGCGGCGCGCAGTTCAAGTTGTCGGCCCCTCGGTTCGTTGGCCCCGTCTGGATGCGCCGCCTCTACTGGGAGGTGAACGTGCCGCGCGGTCGGCGGGTATTTGGCGACGTCGACGGTTTCGTCGGCGAATATCGCTGGCAGCGAAGAGGCGTGCTCTGGTCACGCGTCTGTTCGCTCGACACGAGCGAACTGGCCGGCTGGATCGGCGTGTCGCCCCCAGCCAACGAGTTTGACGAAGAGAATCGTTACCTGTTCAGCGCGATCGACCCTCCTGGCGAACTGGAGCTTTCGGCACCGCGGTTGTCGACCGTCGTGCTTTGGGCTTCGGGGGTGTCGCTCGTTGCCGGTCTGCTGCTGATCAACGTGCCCGCGATGCGGCATCCGGGCGTGCTCTGGGTTTGTGTCGTGGTGGTGGTGGCCTGCAGCGTCATGTACGTCGAGTTGGCCATCCTCTTGGCGCAGGCGTCGATGCTTGGGATTGCGCTGGTGATTGTGGCTGCGATGCTCGAACGCTTTTTCGCGCTGCGTCGAAAGGCGCATCGGCCTCGCACCGCCGATTCAAGCGCGCTCGCTGGACGGCACACGTCGCGGCCCCGTTTCGGCCCGCTGTTGACCGGCGGTAGCGATTCGACGCAGACGTCGCCGGTCGCAGCTGCCGGTTCATCGCACGGGGCCGATCAATGAGCGATGCGCGCCGGAGAACCATGCGGCGAAACGTCGCGACCGTGTCACCCGTGATCCGATTTTGTACGGCGTGGATGGTGCTTTTCGGCGCGGTATTGGCACCGACGCCCGTGGTGGTGGCGGGCGGCGACGACGCCCCGCTGCAATATCGCCGCGTCTATATCGACACGGATCAACCGCCGCCCGACAACGGGACCTATCTGCCCGTGGCCGCCGACGAATTCGAAGCATTGGTTGCTCCGGCGGGAGGTGAAACGCCGGCGCCCGCGCGACTGCGCGGTGTCGAACTGCACACGACGCTCGACGAAGAAGGTTTGCTCAGCGGGGAAATGTTGCTCGACGTGGAGCACACGGGGTCGGCGCCGGTGCTCGTGGACCTGGGACGCTGCAACCTGCCCCTAACCGGCGCTGTCGAAGTGAACGACGGCGGCGCGACGCCCGTGTTGGGAACGCGGCACAACGGCCATCTCGGCGTCGTGATCGATCGGCCGCTCACGCTTCGCGTTCCCTGGGCGATCGACAAACAGAGCGGCGACGACCAGAGTTCGGACTACCCGCTGCTGATTCCCGAGTGCAGCGACACGGAATTGTCAGTTGTCGCCCCGCGTGACGTCACGATTTCGCTCAGCCGCGGCGTGTTGCAGGCACTCGACCACGCGGCCGCCTCGCGAACCTGGCGGTTTGCCGTTGGAGCGGCCCGTCGCCTCACGCTGCACGCGACGCGTCCGTCGCGCACGACCGCGCCCACGACCATCGAACCGACGGTACGTCAACGTACGACGTACGACGTTTCGGCCGCCGGGATTCAGTTGCTGGCCGAGTTTGAACTCGACGCAGGTGGACGCCCGATCGAACGAACCGAGGTCGTCGTGCCGCGCGATTTTCGCGTGGTATCGATCGAGGCGGCCGGGCAGCCGGTCGAGTGGCGAACCACGCCCAACACCGACCCGGCGGCACCTCAGCAGCGATTGCGGGTCGACTTTGCCGAGCCCGTGCAGGGCAAAGGCTACCCGTTGACGGTGCGCGGTTTTGCTGCCGGATTGCCCGATGGAACGCAGTCGCTGCCCGTCGTCCGGCTGCCGGGCACTTTCTGGCAGCAGGGCACGATCGTGTTGCGGGTGGCATCGCCGCTGGAGGTCGTGCAACTCGCACCGAGCGATTGCTTGCAGACGGGCGTACGGCCACTGGCCGATCCGTTAACGGGGGAAGTGATTGAGCTGCAAATGTTCGACCCGGCGGCGACGGTCGTGCTGACGGCGCGACCGCGTCCGGTGCGACTCGAGGTGCAGCGCGTCGACGAACTTGCGTTGGCGGCCGACGGTATTACGGCCAGATCGGTGGCGCGCTTCTCGGTCGAGCGAGGCAACCGCTTTCGCTTTGAGGCCGACGTCGACGAAGACATGGTGATCGAAACGGTTCGCACGGAACCGACCGACGCGTTGGATGACTGGTTCGTCGAGCCGAATGGCAATTCGTTACGATTGACGGTCCGGCTTCGAGAGGCGGTCGCCCCGGAGATGGCGGTCGCCGTCGTGATCGAGGGGCGCACGCTCGACACGCCGCTGGGACGGGCCCTGGACCGCGAGGCGCTGACGCCGATCCGTTGGCGCGACGCGGTCGTCACCGGACACTGGTTGGCTTTGCGTTTCGACGCGGGGTACGACGCCACACCCGCCGACGCAGAGCAACTCCCCCGCGCCAAGGTGAGTTCTATCGCGGCGCCGCTACGACCACTCGTGGTCGAGACCGAGCCACAACTCGTGCTCGACGTGACCGAGGTGGGGGAGCCGTGGGCGTTGTTTTTCGGCGACACGCTGCCACAGTACGAAGCAACGGTCGACGTCACATTGACGGTCGGACGACGGGAAGTGGGTCGACGCTATCTGATCGACGTCACGCCAATCGAAACGAACGTGGCTGAGCTATACGTTCATTTTTCCAGTCCGAGCACCGAGTCGCTGGAGTGGCAGGTTGAGTCGAGCAGCGGAGTTGTCGGCGCGGCCGATTCCGCGGCCGCAGGCGACGTCTCGGCGCGTCGGCTCACGGCGGCGCAGCAGGCGGCGATCGGTCTTGGTCCGTTCGGCGAGACCTGGGATGTTCACCTGCCACGAGCCAGTACGGAGCCGTTCCGTCTTCGCGCTCGGGGTAGCGAACCGTTCGCGACTGCCAACGACGTCGCCCTGGCGATGGTCAACGGCGCGGCACGACAAACCGGTGTCCTCAATGTCGAGGCGCTGCCGGATTGTGGTGTGCGGATTGAAACCGAGCGGCTGCGGGCGATCCCCGTCGGAACCGCCGCGGGCGAGCGGCCATCGCTATTGCGGGGGCGATACCAGTTTTTGCCGCTGCGCGATGCCCGAGGAGACGGCGAGCCAGCGGTTGTTTTGCACCGCGACGCGGACTTCGCTCGGCATCCGTCGCTGGTTGTGTGGGACTGCGCCTACAGTAGCCACGCAGATGGCAGTGGCGTGGCGCTGCACCGTGTGGAATATCGGATGGAAAACTTCGGCGCCGACAATTTTACGGTCCAACTGGACACGGCCGACCGGTTGCGGCGCGTCGAGGTGAATCAGTTCGAGGTCGCGCCGCGCAGTGCCGGCACGGAGTACACGATCCCGCTGCCGAAGGACAAACGGTTTTCTCTCGTTACGCTGGAAGTCGAAACGCAGCGGCCGACATGGGGGTGGTGGGGCCACGTCGAGGTTCCCCATGTCGAGTGTGAGGCCGAAGTGCTCAATCGCCGCCGCGTCGTGTGGCTGCCCAGCGCGTATCGACTGTTCGACGTCGCCGCCGTAAGGGCCGCGCCGACGAGCGGTGCCCACTGGTGGGCCCGGCTGTTCGGACCGTTGGCGGATTCGGCGAATCAATTGAGGTCGGGGCGCCCGGCGTTAGGGGCGCTCGCCTCGACGGACCAGGTGACCGGCGTGCCGCGCATTGACGAATGGATCGAGGCGCTCGGTGCCGCCTATCGCGAACTTGTGCTTCGCACGGGGGCTCCGCCGACCTGGGGTGAATTGTTGGCCGGTGCCGACCGGCATCACTATGCCAGCCCGACGAATCGGTTGCTCGTCGACGCAGCGGCGCTCGACGCCGTCGGCCTTCATCCCGACGCTGCGGCGGCTGCGATCGCCGGTGACTCGGACTCGGCCGTCGGCGGCCAGTTGTTGCAGGCCTCACACCTGTTGGTCGTTCGCGAGCAGGGGTGGAACGTGTTGACGACC
>JAGQPT010000142.1 GCA_020426575.1 Planctomycetales bacterium | reverse complement strand
CCGTTATCGACTTCCGGGTAGGTCGCTCGAGGCGCCGAGCAATCGGCACCCTAGATAAATGACCATCACTCGCCCCTTTGGGGTGGGGACAGAACCCGGCTTATCGTTTCGCTTCAATTGACCAGGGAGACGATCGGCCCGGCTGGTCCACCAGCCGGGCCGATCCCCCTCGTGTCTACTCCATGGCGGGCGTCTCCCTCGCCCAAACCGCGTTGCCGCACCGACGGGCGATGCATAACGTCCGTCGGGGCCGCGGTCCCGCGGGGATCACTCGCCGCCGTCCGCCGTAGCCGACCCGCGACTAGTAGTTCGCCGAAGCGTGCTGGGGCGCGTACCGATCGGACGTCTCCCGCTGGTCGGTCTCGAGCGACGTGGCAGCACCCATTTCGTCGGCGATTTCATCGGCCAGCACCTGCAACAGCTTGGCGATGCAGAGCTTGTTCATGCTGGTGCGTCGTTGGTGAGCCTCGGCCCTCAGCGAGTCATGCAAGCTCTTGGGCAAACGCACGGTGATCACGGTCGTAGGCTCCTGGGCCGTGGGGCGGCTGCCGTTGGCCTCGCGCAGCTTGGCCACCATGGCCTGGATCTTCTGGTACTCGGCGCTTCGCTCGAATTCGCCCAACTCATCCGCCGAGGGGAACGCACGTCGCACGGCACCTTCGAGCCCCAGCACCTCACGGAAAAAGGTCACCCAATCGGGGTTCTGCGAATACAACTCCTGGGCGACCTGGAAGACCTCTTGATATTTGCTGCTCATGACAACTCCTTTTCGGGGGGCGTGAATTTCCGTACTCGCGCTGGGCCGCTGGATGGGCCCCGCGTTTGTTGCCATCATTGCGTTCCGGGCAAGCCCTCCACGAATGTCATTGCGTTGCAAGCAGTTAACGCGATCGCCTAAACTTCGTGCAGTCGTGCACACCACCGGGCACCGGCCGGTGTGCACAAAAAGCAGGCAGTGGTCTTTTTCAAATCGCCTAAAGTGTCCAACAAAAAAAGCTCAAGTTTCTGCCAGCACACGACCGACGATCGCCTCACCCACCCCGGACATACCAGGCCTGGCAAACTGGGGAACCAATGTCACCTCAATCTCATGACCGAGTGCTCTCGGTCGTCCACTACGCCGTGGCTGGCCTGGCTGCACTCGTCGCGCTGACGCCCGTCATCCACCTCGCGATAGGCGTCGCCATCATCCAGGGAAAACGGCAACGCCGGCGACGGTAGCGGCCCACCGGTCTTCTTCGGCTGGCTGATGGCCAGCTTCGCCGTGACGATGATCGACATCAGCCTCGCCCTGGCGATCTGCACCACCACCGCTGGCCGAAAACTGTCACGAAACCGGGCGGGTAGGCGCAGTTACGTGATGACCGGCGCTGAGTGCCGGTTCCTGCCGTTTGGCACGGTGCTGGGCGGTTTCACGATCGTTATGCTGCTCCGGCCTGGAGTGAAGGAGATATTCGGCAGAATCTCCCAGGCGGTCGCCGTCCACCAACCGGCGGTCAACGCTGAGGTGGTCGACATTGTCCCAGCAGGCGGGTGGCAAGCCCACGACTGGCCAAGCCCCATATGGGCCAAGCGCAAAAGAGCAGGGACGGACGACTCGGATCGAGTCTTCCGTCCCTGTGTGTGAATCTCGCCGGTGTCGGCCTCCAATTGGCGGTGGCCAACGGGGAAGGGCCGGCTAAGCGAGTTCGTCCCGGACCCGTTCAAGCAACTTTTTCGTGGCCACGATGCCGTCGGGCTCGCTAAGCTCCGATCCCTCGTATTCGATGCCGACCCAACCGTGGTAACCGGCGTCGACGACGATCTTCATCATCCGGAAGTAGTCGGTATGGATCTCGTTACCTTCGGCATCGAAATCATGGCTCTTGGCGCTCACAGCCTTGGCATATGGCATCAGCTCCTCGACGCCTTGATAGCGGTCGTATTCTTTGCCGTCACCCAGGTGGAAATTGCCGAAGTCCGGCAGAGTACCACAGTTCTCCAGGTCGACCTTTTCCATCACGGCCGAGAGCCAGGCGCCGTTCGAGGATAGACCGCCGTGGTTCTCCACGATTACGTTGATGTCATACGGCTTGGCAAACTCGGAGAGCCGCCGCAAGCCGTCAGCCGCCAAGGCGATTTGCTCGTCGTAGCTACCCGAGGAACGTGCGTTGACCCGAATCGAATGACAGCCGAGGAATTTGGCCGCTTCGACCCAGCGGTGGTGGTTCTCGATCGCCTTGGTGCGTTCTGCTTCGTCCGGATCGCCGAGATTGCCTTCACCGTCGATCATGATCAGCAGCGACTGGACTCCTAAATTCTCGGCGCGGCCCTTGAGATCGGTTAGGTAATCCGTGTCCTTGGCCTTGTCCTTAAAAAATGAATTGACGTACTCGATACCGTGAATGCCAAAGCCGTCGGCCGTCTTGGCGAAGTCGAGGTTGTCCAGCTTGCCTGCCTGCAGCGACTTGTGCAGCGACCATTCCGCCAGCGAGATCTTGAACATGGGCTCCTTCCTCAATGCCCCCCAAACGGCCGGGGAACTCTGCTGAACCAGTGCAACACCGGCCGCCACCGCACCGGCCTGTTGAAGGAAACGACGACGATCGAGGTCACATGACATCGGAAACTTCTCCTGGAATGTCTCTGGATGCAAGAGCCAGACTCCGAGGCGACGAGCGCTAAGGCAATTCGGTATCCCCGGAACTCGCTCGACACAGCGAGCGGGCAAACTGCGCTTGTTGGTGAACCGCAAGTATAGGTGTCGCCCTGAGCATCCGCAACGATTCAGGCCCACACCAACGCCACGCCGTCAAGCGATCAAACAAGGACGAGCAAGCGGAAGCACGCCGACCGCCGGGTATGACTGAAAACACGCGTTTTCTCCTAATTCTTTCAGCGACAGCAGGTTAGCGGGGCCCGAAAGTTTGACGCTGCGGGGGATCGACCTTATCATGATGAGTAGCTGATTCCGCGCACGCACCCCGACCGAACTCGCCGATCAAACCGGTAGACACATCCAGGGCGTTCCAGCTCTTTGGTTGGGGACTGGCGGTGAGGGTCTGAAGAGTTTCGTAGCCAACGAGCCGGAATAGCTGCGAACGCCCGACGGCGGCCGTTCGTGATTCGGGTTCCCAAGAGCTCGCCTTGTCGGTCGAGACCGGCGCCAGCCCGACAAGTTGAGCGGTCAATTGCGCGTCAGAAGCCGATGGTTGGAGATAAACAATCGGACTCGTCCAGCGAACGTATTGGCGCTCAGCCGTCGACCGGTTCGCAGGGCAACGCGCCGGGATCGACGGCGACGCGCGCTCTCGCGGCGCCGCTTCCCAGCGGCAGTTCGTTCGGTTCGGCGGCCAACGGAGTGTCGTTTTCATCGTCGGCTCCTGTCCGCGCAGATCAGCCGACGGTGATCACGAGTCGTCCCCCCTTTGCCGGCCATGACGGCGGCTCGGGAGCTTCAGATCGGAATGAACTCGTAGCGTCGCTCATCGGGCGTCGTCTCGACCACTTCGAGATCGAGGCATTTGTCGGTGGCGGCGGTATGGGGGCGGTTTTTCGTGCCCTCGATACTCGGCTCAATCGGCCGGTTGCACTCAAAGTACTGTCGGTCAGCGAGAACACGGACGAAGCACTCTGTCGCCGCTTTCGCAACGAAGCCCAATCGGCGGCCCGCCTCGACCACGAAAACATTGCTCGCGTATTCTACGTCGGTTCCGACCTGGGCTACCACTATATCGCCTTTGAATACATCGAAGGCATCAACATCCGTGACCTCGTGGCGCGCGACGGTCCGTTGCCCCTTTCGGCGGCCGCCAGCTATGTCCTGCAGGTGGCCGAAGCGCTCGCCCACGCCTGCAGTCGCGACGTCGTGCATCGCGACATCAAGCCTTCGAATGTGCTGCTGACCGACGCAGGTCAGATCAAACTCGTCGACATGGGGCTGGCTCGGTTGGACGACGCGCGGGAATCGCGCGAGGACCTCACCGTCAGCGGCGTGACACTCGGGACCTTTGATTACATTTCGCCCGAACAGGCGCGCGACCCGCGCCACGCGGATGTCCGTAGCGACATATACTCGCTGGGGTGCACTTTCTATTTCATGCTCACCGGGCGACCACCATTCCCCGATGGTACCGTGCTGCAAAAGCTGTTACAGCACCAGGCCGACTCGCCGGCTGATCCGCGTGAGTACAACCCATCGATCCCAGAGCCGATCTGCGGAGTGTTGGCGAAGATGCTCGCCAAGAACCCTGCCGACCGTTATCAACACCCTCAGGATCTGATTGCAGACATGTTGTTAGTGGCCGGCGAATTAGCACTCGACCTTTCGGCGCCGGCGAACACGATTGTCGTGACGACGTCGACTCCGTCGCGATCCCGCTGGGAACAGCACCTTCCTTGGGCCGCCCCCATCGTTGCCCTGCTGCTGATCGTAGGCGCGTTGGAGCTGTTTTCGCGTTACGAGTCGGCCCGCCTGGATGTGCCGACGGACAAGGCCGTGCCACCACCGTCACTTGGCAAGGTGGATCCACAAACGTTCTCTTCAGCGAATCGCCTTTCGTCAAGCAGCGACGCGACGGTGGAAGCCGACCAGGCGCCCGATCGGAACCACGTCGCCTCACGGCCATCCTCTCAGAGGCCGCCCGAGTTTGACGATCCTCCGCCGGTCTATCCAGGCGACGCCGGCACTGCGGTCGACGAAGCCGGCACGAATACGGATGGTACGGCAGGTGGTGGTCCTTCGCGGGAAGCCCCCCCAACGATGAGGAGCAATTCCGACACAACGACGCCGCCTCGCCCCGAAACGGCCGTTGCTGCGCCCAGTACGAAGGCCAGCGCGCCGCCGGCCACCTCAGATTCGCGCGATGCACGTCGGGTAACGCATACCACAACACCGTCGAGCCCCGAGCCGCCCGGCATCGCGACGGACGATAGCGTGCCGCCGTTACCCGTCGGTTTAGCCCAATCGGCCCGCAGTGATGTCGCCCCTCCCCAGAAGCGCCGTGACACGACAGGCGACACGACCGTTGCGGCTGAAAGCGGCGTCGAGGCATCTCCCGCTTCCCCCGACAAAGTATCGGTGACGGATGCGACCGGAGAATCACTCGAATCCGCGTCGGGTGCCGGAACGGAAGGGGCGAACGACGTGTCTGTGAGCGCGCCACTGCCGGATGGCGTGCTGATCGTCGACGACGAGGGAGGGCCCCATCACTATTCGACGTTGGCCGACGCCTGTGCGGCAGCACGAAGCGGAAACGTCATCGAGCTCCGATACGATGGGCGGCGGACCGAACGCCCAATCGAATTGGCAAATAAGGACCTCACCATCCGCGGTGGCCCAGGCTTTCAACCGCAAATCGAGTTTCGCCCTGACTGGAACGATACATTCTCGCTTCCCCGTGGGATGTTCACCGTGGCTCGAGGACGGCTGACGGCAATTGATGTCGAGTTTCAGTTCACGCTGCCGCGCGCCGCCACGGCAGACTCTTGGGCGATGTTTGACGCACAAGCAGCCAAGGCCGTTCACCTGCGTCGGTGCGCCCTGACGATTCGCAACGCCGACTCGAAGAACGGCTCCTGGCACGACGATGTTGCGTTTTTTGCCATTGCCAACGACCCAACGGCTGACGACACGATCGACGAGCCGTCGAACGCCCCCACGCCGGTTCGCATCGAGCTCGACGATACCGTCGCACGCGGCGAGGCCGTCTTTATCCTCGCCGAGGACCTGTATCCCTTCCATCTCCGCTGGGACAATGGCCTGCTGATCACGTCCGAACAGTTGCTCCGCGCCTACGGGGCCAATCACCCGCCCCAAGGCGAGGCCTCCTTCCAGATCGACCTTCGTCACGTCACCGCCCGGGTCGACAAAGGGTTCTGCCAATTGGGCGTCGACATCGAGAGCGCTTACATGCGACCAACGCAGATTTCCTGCACCGATTCGATCGTGATGGTCAGCCCCTCGTCACCGCTCATTGACCAGGCGGGGCGCGACACCATCCCCAACTTGCGTCGTCTGGTCGAATGGTCAGGTGATCACAATTTTTACGAAGGTTTTCGTGATCGCTGGCGATTGCGGGGAGTGAACGCCGACAACACTCCCGTCTCAACACCGCTCGATACCTGGTCCGCACTGGCGAACATGCGTGACCTCTCGTCCCTCTGGGGAGTCGTCACGTGGAAGAATCCCCCGTCGCTCGATCGTGCGATCCACGAACTTGTCCCCGACGACTACGTGCTGGACGACGAAGCGGCCGACAATCCGGCCCTGAGTGAGACGACCGACGGCCTGCGGGGAGGTTGCAACAACGCCGATTTGCCGGTGCCGTCCGAGCTTTCGCCGCTCGAATCGTCGCGGACAGGCGCGCGTCTACGGTGAGATGAGCCGTGCCCTCCCCTCACGCAACCGCCCATTTCGCGCGGAAGCATTCTCCGAGGGGCACTCGTCTTGAACGATTGCCGCGGATGTGGTTGACTGCCAGCGCTCACCGCGACGCATGTGGCCCCCACGATGTAGAATCAAGCTGGGGCACTTAACCGCGAATCGGCAAACGAAGACCATAGAGGTTCTCTCGCGTCATGCGTATTGCTCAACTTTTGGCTGTGCCCCGGCCGCGACTAATTTGCACCGCGCTGCTTGTCGCCTCGCTCATGGAAATGGCCGGCTGTGGCGCCCCTGGCAATGGCGCCAATGACGGGGCGGCAACGCTGATCGTGGGCCGTGGAGGCGAGGCCGAATCGCTCGATCCGATCCACATTGAAACGGGCGAGGCGGTCAAGGTGGTCGTTAATCTGTACGACACCCTCGTCGCATATGACGAAGAGACGATCGACCTTGTGCCCGGCTTGGCGCGCGAATGGGAAACCAGCGACGACGGGCTCCGCTGGACGTTTCATCTTCGCGAAGGCGTTCGATTTCACGACGGCACGCCCTTGGATGCCGACGCCGTGGTGTTTTCTTTCAATCGCTTGATTGTCGACGATAACCCCCACGCACACTCCGGCATCATGCCCTACGCCCCCGCATACGACGTGATCGAGGCGGTACGAGCCGTCGATCCATTGACCGTCGAGTTCACATTGAAGAACCCCAGCGCGGTTTTTCTAGCGAATTTGGCAATGTTCTCCGCCGGCATCGTCTCGCCGACCGCCGTCGAACAAGAAGGCGCCGACTTCGCCACCCACCCGGTCGGCAGTGGCCCGTTCCGCTTTGTTCGCTGGACACGGGACCAGGAACTCATTTTGGCGGCGAACGAAGACTATTGGGATGCCCCCCCCGGCGTCGATCGATTGATCTTCATCCCCGTGATTGAGAGCGCTGTACGAGTCGCCCAGCTGCGACGGGGCGAAATCCACATCGCCGACAATCTACCGCCAGCTGAGGTCAACGTATTGGCCGACGACGCCGATATTGCTGTGCAGACGACCCCGGGCATGAATCTGGCGTACCTGGCGATCCAAAACGAACGCCCTCCGCTGGACAACGTCAAACTCCGCAGGGCGATCGCCCATGCCATCGACAAAAAGGCCCTGATCGACGTCGCCTACGACGGTAGTGCGCAACCGGCCGTCAATCCGCTTCCCATGACGATGTGGTCCTGGGACGACTCGATCAGTGATCGGCCGTACGATGTCGAACGGGCTCGCGAGCTTGTCGAAGAGGCGGCCGCCGAATCAGGGTTCGCGCTGCCATTGGACCTTTCGCTCTACGTGATGGCATCGCCGCGTCCCTACATGCAGCAACCGATGGAGACGGCCGTCTTCATCAAAGAGGCGCTCAAACCGATCGGCATCAATGTGCGGATTGTCACGAACGAAATCGGACAACATTTTCAACGTCTGGGGCGCGGTGAGTATGACCTGGGGCTGGCTGGTTGGAGCACTGACAACTGCGATCCCGACAATTTTCTCTACCAGCTATTGGACGAAGACAACATCAACGACTTGGGGGGCAATAACAATTGCCGTTACCGCAGCGCCGCCGTGCACGAACGCTTATTGGCGGCCCAACAGGAACTGGACCGCGACCGACGCGAACAGCTCTACCGCGAAGCACAAGAACTGATTTTCGCCGACGCGCCAATGGTGCCGCTGGTGCACAGCGACGTGCGCTTGGCGCTGCGTGGCGACGTGAAAGGATTTCACTTGCACCCGACCGCACTCTTCCGGCTGCGCCGTGCTGAACTTGCGAGGCCGACGCCTTGACTCGCTTTCTTGCCTGGCGGTTAGCCGTCTGCATTCCCACGACTTTGGTGGCGCTCTCGATCGCGTTCATCGGCATCCGCCTGATTCCCAACAACCCCATCCTGGCGCGGTTTGGTCAACACGCCGTCCCACAACAAGTGCAGGCGGAGATGATCCGTCACGGCTGGGACCGCCCCCTCTACGAACAACTGGGCGGGTTCGTGAAGGACCTCGTGCTGCGCGGCGACCTGGGCGAGTCGTTCTTCCACAACGAGTCCGTCACGGATGGCCTGGCGCGGGTCTTTCCCGCCACGGTCGAACTCACGCTGGCCGCGCTGGTCATTGCCCTGCCGTTGGGAATCGTGTCGGGCATCGTGGCCGCGGTATGGAAGGACCGCTGGCCGGACCGCCTCTGCATGGCCGGGTCACTCGTCGGCATCAGCGTGCCCGTGTTTTTCATCGGCATCTGTTTGATCTATGCACTGCCAAACATGCCCACCGGCCGTCGCCTTCCGCCAGGGGTATTCTACGACCGTTCAACGGAGTTCGTGCTGTTTGAATCGCTATTGCGCGGCCAATGGCACGTCGTCGCCCTGGCCGTAAAACACCTTTGCCTGCCGGCCATCGCCCTGAGCACCATCCCCGCCGCCATGGTGGCCCGGGTTGCCCGCAGTGCGATGCTCGAAGTGCTCAATGCTGACTATATCCGCACCGCGTGGGCGAAAGGCAACCCGCGCTGGCGTGTCGTGCTGTGCCACGCCTTACCGAATGCCGCTATTCCGATCGTGGAGATCAGTGGTCTGCAAACGGGCCAACTGCTTGCCGGCGCCGTACTCACCGAGACCGTTTTTAGCTGGCCGGGACTCGGCCAGTACCTCGTCCATGCAGTTCAACAGAGCGACTACAACGTGGTGCAGGGAACGACGCTTCTCATCGCGGCACTGTTTGTCCTGGTGAATCTCACCATCGACCTGCTGCACTGCGGGCTCGATCCGCGCTTTGCCGAGCGAGGGGTGGCCAATGCCGCAAACCGTGTCTAAATGGATCGGCCGCTGGCGAGCACTGCTCCGCCATCAGACGGGGCGTGCTGGCCTGCTGATCGTGGTCGGTATGATTGGCGTCGGCCTGGCCGCGCCGCTGATTGCGCCGTACGATCCGTTGGAACTCGTCGCTACGCCTCTCGAAGTTCCGTCGGCGCAACACTGGCTAGGAACGGACTCGCTGGGGCGAGACGTACTCTCACGCGTCATCTACGGTGCACGGACGTCGATCGCCGCCGCGGCGGTGTCCGTGTCGGTAGCGCTTGCCGCCGGTGTGTCGGCCGGTGCCGTGGCGGGGTATTTCGGTGGCTGGATCGACACGCTCATCATGCGGGGCATCGACGTGCTGCTTTCCTTTCCCGGTATCCTTGTGGCGTTGCTCGTCGTTGTCGCACTCGAGCCGGGTTGGCCCTCCGTGATGATTGCCGTCGGCCTGATCAACGTACCGTTGTTCTGCCGCCAGGCTCGCGCCGCTGTGCTTTCGATCCGTCACCACGATTACGTCGAAGCGGCCATTGCCGCTGGCGCGGATACAGGCTATGTGCTAACGCGCGCCATCATGCCGAACCTCGTGCCGCGGATGATCGTGCTCACGACACTCGCCCTGGGAACGGCGATCATTGAAGTAGCGGGACTTTCCTTCCTCGGGCTCAGCGGCGAGGTCGACGTCGCCGAGTGGGGCACCATGCTCACTGTCGCCAAGAGCCACCTCCGCGTCTCGATCTGGC
This sequence comes from Planctomycetales bacterium, assembly GCA_020426575.1. Taxonomy (GTDB): domain Bacteria; phylum Planctomycetota; class Planctomycetia; order Pirellulales; family JAEUIK01; genus JAGQPT01. Next base: position 2,597 of record JAGQPT010000142.1, on the reverse strand, counting down.
CAGCGCTCGCTCCCGGACTGGCAATCTCGGTCACGGTGCTGGGTTTCAACATTCTCGGTGACGCCATGCGTGACCTGCTCGATCCACGCTCCGAAGTGCGCATCTGACAATACGCAGGGCGATATCCTCCTTCAGCGGTGCGCCGCAATCCGCTGCCGACGCCTCGGGGAATGAGTCGGACGGCGATGCTGACGGCGGTGCAGTCGGACGACCTGTGACGGTCGCGCGGGCAGATTCCTTGACAGATTTGTCGATCGCAATTTAGCTGAATGCTGTTGACGCGAACGGCCCCCTCGCGTCGTCTTGCCCAATTGACCTACTTTTCGAGTCAACGAATGCTCCGGTCCGCCGTTGTCGCGATCGCACTGCCCGCCCTTTTTCTGACCACCGCGTTGACCACAGATCGAGCGCACGCCGTGATTCAATTCAAACGCGAGTTTGACCGTCGCTACGTCGACATCGAGCAAAACTCGCCCGAACAGCGCGCGTTCGCCGCTGCCGCTCGCAGGGCAAAGTGTTTCATATGTCACGTTGACGAGGACAAGAAGCAGCACAACGCATACGGCAACGCGCTCGCTGAACTCCTCGACAAGGATGCCGACAAGAAGGACCGAGAAAAGATTCGCGCGGCCCTTGAGGCCGTCGACCAGATGTCGACCGATCCCAGGGTCGACAACGCGCCGACATTCGGCGAATTGATTCGCGCCGGCCAACTTCCCAGTGGCTATCGCCGCGTTGCCGAGAAATAGCTTCTTCTCAGCTGAGCGCTGCCGACGCCAGTCGGGTTTCACGTCGCGCCGGTGAACGTGATGCTCAAACGGCAGGAAAACGTCTCGCCGGGTTTCAGTACGCGCAGGCCCGTCTCGATCGCCTGGCAATTGAGTCGATACGCGTCGGGCACACACGTATAGGGCTCGATGCAGATCGCTTCACGATGTGGCGGATTGTAGACCACGCAGTGGGGACACGAATCATCGAACTCCACGACCAGCTTCCGACCACCTCGAGTGTCGTCGATTGAGCAGCGACACTCTCCGTCAGCAAAATCGAGAGCCGTGAACACGTCGTCGAGCTGCGCCGCCGCGAACTCCAAGCCGCCCGCCAGCGCCCGCACTTCGTCCGTCGGCAACAGCCGACCGGTCGGCAACATGTCGATAAGTTCGAAGTAGCTGTGCGCCGGGACGTGAACTCGGTATCCGTCAGCTAAGCCTCGGCCACCAAACGGAACGCGGAAATACCCGTGTGACCCGAAGCCACATGGCAGCAATTCGTCACCGGCGTTCGTCACGGTCACTCGCAGTTCGAGCCGATTACCAGCGACCGTATACTGGGCGTGGAGCTGCCAGTCCGACGGCCAACATTCGAGCAAGTTCGCATCGACGTCCGACGCCAGGAATCGGCCGACGAGACGGTCGTCGGTGTGTTCAATCACTTCCCAAGGACGATTCAGAACGAAGCCATGGATCGCATTGCCGATACCGTCGCCGGCTTCGAGCGAATAGCGCCGGCCGGCGAACTCGAATTCCGTGCCTTCCAACCGGCCAGGAAAGGGAAACAACAACGGAATGCCGCTGCCCGACGCTCTTTCGGTCCCTGCGAGAAAACCCGGGGCTGTCCAGAGCAACTCGACGGGGCCGTCGTCGCCGCTCACGCAAAAGCTGTGGCAGTTAAAACCCAGGGACGGAGCGATGCCGGCAATGGCACCGCTTTCGCGATCCGTGATTATTAGTGATTCGTGTGTGGGCATGATGCGCTGCGTTTCGAGTTCGGCCCCGATTGGTAGTATTCCTGGTGTCAGACGATCGTCGATGCGCGGGGAATCTGTCAAGTCCGTCGCGGGCACCGGGCAACGTGAGCGGCACCGCGGCGTGACGTGTCGGTGGGGCACGCTTCGTTTGAGTGGTAGAGCGACGATGGCGCGCTGCACACTCTGCTCATCCGCCCGGCTGCGTCGTGGGAAGTAGACCTCGCCCCAGCGTGGCGGTCACGAGAAACCCCGTACCGCTGAGCGCGGCCAGCAGGGCCAACGTCCCGCTGATGCCCACCGCATCCTTGATCGTGGGCAGGAACAACGTCCCGGTAACGGCCCCCACTTTCGCACAAGCGGCGGAGAAGCCGGCGGCTGTGCCCCTGATCTCGGGAGGAAACAGCAGGGGTGGTAGGCTGAACGTGGTCGAGTTCGGCCCCATGTTCATCAGCAGGTTAAAGATACTAAACCCAGTGATGACGGCCACGAAGTTAGGCGGGGCACCACCGCTTGGCCCCACGGCCACGACCAACATGCACATGCCCGCAGCCATTCCCAAGAAACCGATGCATTGCATTTTGACGGGGCCCAAGCGAGGTACGGCCCACATGCCCATGACAAACCCCAGGAGCAAAAAAGAGTCGAGGGCAAATGCCCCTTTGAGCGAGGAGAATTCGGCGGCGATTGTCCCAGCGCCTGACCAGCCGGTGAACAACTCGGCCAACACGCTCGGTGCGAACTGTCCGACGCCGTAAGTCGCAACGTCCATAAGCATCCAGGCACCCGCTGCGACCACAGTGCGGCGCAGCCAGCGGCGCGAAAACAGCGCCGTCCAACGCACGACGCCTGG
>JAGQPT010000141.1 GCA_020426575.1 Planctomycetales bacterium | reverse complement strand
TCTCGCGTCGCCTGCGCGATCGAGCGCTACACGCTTGAATCGGCCGGAGACGATCGTGACCGCATCGTCTGGACCGGTCCGAAGGGTCCCGGCCGTCGGCAGTTGGTGATCCTCACCAGCTACGACGAGGGGGAGACGTTCACAAACGAGCGAACGATTTCGACCGACCTGGCCGCATACTCGGACCTGACAAAGCTGTCCGACGGCCGCCTCGGCGTACTCTGGGAACGCGACGACTACAAGTACATCACGTTCACACCGCTCGACCGCGAGTTTCTGGAACCGTGATACGGGGTGGAATTAACCACAGGGGGCACGGGGGACACGGAGAGTGTGAAATAGGCCACGCCGACCGTGGTCTGGCGATCAGCCGCACAAAGCGCGAACACCTTACAAAGCGTGTACAACGGAATTGTCGTCGCGAATCCTAATCAGTCTCGTCTCGATCGAAGTAATCAATCAGTGCCGCAAGAGTATCGTCCGGCGGTCTGTCACAATTGATGTACAACAATTTGGAACGCTCTTCAGGGGTCCTGGGGAGACGTTGGGCGTGCTCCCGAAATTGTTCTAGAACCGGGGCTGGCAACAATGACATGACCACGGCAACGTTTTTTGGAGTAAGGTATCCTTCAATCTGCCCATATATCTCCCGCAAAGTGAGGTTTGACTTTGTTAGCAGCTTGAGAAGTTTTTCAACTCGCTGCTTTGTCCATTCATCGCTTGGTTCGTCACAGACCGCCACGACGTACCTGTTTTCCAGTTTTGTCAGCGTCGAGGCGGCAGCAAGACGGACTGAACGGTGCGGGTCATCTAGCAGCGCATAGAGTAGAGGAATCAACGGTTTCGCCGCATCGCCCAAGTCACGTGCGACGGCCGCGGCTGTTGCTCGTCTGGGGCGGTTGTCACCGCGTAGTGCAGTCTCAAGATGTGGCAGACCGGCTGGACCTATCGCGACAATAGCGCGATGCGCGAATAAGCGGAAGGACGCAAGACCTGCCGAGTGGACCACGTCGAGGAGTGCCGGTACCGCCCGTTTCGCTGCACTCCCGGCATGTTCAAAGGCCCGGATGATGCCCGTGGCAACGCAAATGTTCTCCGCGCGGTCGTACGCGTCCAGAAGTTCGTCGAGTATGGCAGGATCGTTAATAATGAACTGACCAAGCGCGACCTCAGCCTCCTTACGACGGTCTTGGTCGGCGAGCCGACGCAACCACTCGGCGAACGAATGGCCATCGTATTGCTTGCCAGAGTCAAACGTTCTCTGGTCACGCACGCGAATGCCCTCCAGCGTGGATTTGACGGCTGTCACTGCCACCTGCCCGAATCAATGCGTGAAAGTCCGCCCTCTGCAGATCGAGATAGCTTCCATGAAGAGAAGGGTGGCTGAGGGGATTTGAACCCCCGACCCCTGGAACCACAATCCAGTGCTCTAACCAACTGAGCTACAGCCACCACGCACGGGCCGCGTCGATTTAAGGGGCGGCCGGACGATCCGCGTCGGGCGAATCGACAGCGAACCAGCCAATATAGTCGTGTGCCAGACGGCCGGTCAACGGGCCGAGTTGTAGGCACGCATTCGTCCGTTCGCAGCCAGCGGTCAGAACGGGAAGCGTTCGTCAAGTGGTTCGGCGGAGAGTTGCACGAGGAACGGCACGAGGCGCTCTTCGACGAGTTGCATCATCCGTTGGCCTTTCTCGGCGGTGGCGGCGTGGGGGTTGCCGCTGCCGCTGTTCGTGGTGAGCAGGTGCCAGGGACGCGTGATCGACACCCAGCCGCGGTTGACCGCCTCGAAGCGGGTCGGCGCCACGGCGCCCTCGTCGGCGGTCAGCGTGCCGTCCGCGTTGCGTCGCACCAGTTCTGGCGCGAAGGCCAGCGCGAACGACGTCTCCATCTCGCCGGCGTGGTCGTCCGGCGCGTCGAAGATCTCCTGCCAGACGTCGGCCACGACGCGAAACCAGTCGATCAAAAAGACCTGAGCCGACGTGCGGCCGTAAAGTTCGCGCAGCACGGGCTTGAGCGTGTTGCCGCCGTGTGCGTTGAGCAGCACGATCTTGCGGATGCCGTGGCCGACGAGCGAGTCGACCAGATCGCCGATGACGGCAGCCAGCGTCGAGGGATTGAGGTTCATCGACAGGGGGAACGCTCGCTGGTTCGTCTCGGTGCCGTAAGGGATCGCCGGCAGCAGCACGACCTTTGCCCCCTGGGCATGGGCCGCGGCGCACAACCGCTCGCCGACGGTCTCGGCTTCGAGCGTGTCGGTGCCGTAGGGAAGGTGCAGGTTGTGTGGCTCGGTGGCGCCGAGCGGCAGCACGGCCACCTCAAATTCGCGCGTCTTCACGTCGCCGTAGTGGTTCTCGGCGAGTTTCCAGACACGGGGCTCGGCCTGCGACATGGATACACCTGTAGGAGCGAAGCACGAGAAGAGCAGGTCAGGAACATCCACCCGTCTTGTGGGCGAACGGGCCGGCGGGCAGTGCAGCGCTTACCCGTTCTCGGCCGCAGGGCAGGGTAACCGATGCGGCGCGGCCGGAAAAGCAGCGGGGTGAATCGCGGCGCGACGTCAGCGCGCCGGAACAAAGTGGACCGTGCCATTTGTTGCGCGGCGCGCCGTGCGACAGTCGCTGCGCGACACTTTGGCCGGTCGCATCGAGGGTGGGGCGGTCAGCCGCCGTGGAAGTGCCAGCACGCGGAAGATGCGATACTGATGGCGCTTGCGCATCGCCGGGGTGCACGGACGCGCTGGCCGCCGCCGAGACATCTTGACACCCGGCGCGGCGATTTCTCCAATCATGCGGCTGTTCACACGGCAGAGTGTGCGCACCTCGTACGTCGGCAGCGCCACGACCGGCGAGGGCCGAGGTAGCGGGGGCATTGACCGATGGATGTCGGTTGAGCGAAGTTGACCCGAGCGTGGTCGATCAACCGCGAGCTCTCGGTCGTACGGAATCGAGCAAGTTGCGTCGCTATACCATCGGCGTCATCACCTATGGCATGTTGGCCATTGACGTCGGCCGGACGTCGACATCACACAAGGATCCACAAAGATGGCAACGGAAGCTGCGGGCGAAATCCGCGAATTCTCCCAGTATGTACGTGACCACCTGGACGGCGACGAAGCCGATCTTTCGCTCGAAGAGCAGGTGATCCGGTTTCGGGCCCACCAGCAGTCGCAGGACGAGGGCGGCGAAGACTCCACGTCGGTGGTC
>JAGQPT010000140.1 GCA_020426575.1 Planctomycetales bacterium | reverse complement strand
TTCGACCGCACGGGCGGCAACCACTCGGCCGACGCGGCGCACTTCATCCGGCAGATCGACGACACGCACAACGTCGCGCTAGACGAACTTGGGCCGGGCATCCTCTGGTTCGTACGGCACAACCACTGGCACGGCAGCCCCTGGGAGTACCTCATCGACGGGCATGCCTACACTGTGACGGAAACCAGCACGGCCGACCCGGTCCACCCGGTTGCCGATTCGGTGTTCGAACCGGCCAAGTTGTTTCCACAAGGACTGACGTACACGTGGTCGGTCACCAAGGGAGCGGATCTATCCTGGGTGCCGATGCCCTTTGTGGAAAGCCTGCGGCTGTCTTATGGCCGGGCCCGCTACGGCACCGGGTACTTCATTCTTTGGAAGACGCTACCCGGGTTGTCGAATCTCTCGCAGCCGATGGCGAGTTGGGGGGAACACAGCGTGCCGCCGCCGGAGGTGCTTGAATTGATCGGCCGGTCGGGCACGGACATCGCGCCGCAGGGCGACGGTGTGACGACGGCGAGCGGACGTGTGTTGCTTGCTGCACACGGCACCCAAACGATGTGGCACGGCGATGCCGGGCCGACGACGATTCGTCGCATTGCGCTGCGCGTGCCCGAGGCCAGCGCGGCGCAGTTCGCCGAGGCGCGACTTCGCGTTTACTGGGACGATCGTTCCGAACCTTCGATCGACGCGCCGGTGGGGCTGTTTTTCGGTGCCGGCTCGTTGCTGCGCGACCCCGATCAGGAGTACATCGTCAAATCGTTTCCCATGACGATCCAGTACACGGACGGCGAGTTCCTCTTCGCCACGTACTTCCCGATGCCGTATCAGCGCAGCGCCCGGATCGAGTTGTCCGAGCAGACGGGCAGTGCGATCGACGGCATCGCCTGGGAAGTGCGCCACGTGCCGTTCGACGAGCCGGCAAACTCAGCCGGTTACTTCCACGCCACGTACCGCGACTTTCCCCACCCTGAGCCGGGCCGCGACCTGGAATTGCTCGACACGCGCGATGTTGAAGGCGGCGGCGAATGGGCTGGCCACATCGTGGGCACGACCTACACGTTCACACACGATGGCGAACTGCGCACGCTCGAGGGCGACCCACGCTTTTATCTGGACGACAGTGCGAGCCCACAGGGGCAAGGGACCGGAAGTGAAGAATGGGGCGGTGGCGGCGACTACTGGGGAGGCCTCCGCATGACGCTGCCGTTTGCCGGTCACCCCGTCGGTCGACCGCGCGGCCAGATGAAACAGCCCATCGACAGGATCCACTCGGCATATCGCTTCCTGCTCAGCGACCTGATCCCGTTTGGCCGCAACGCCCGGTTCACGCTCGAACACGGTGGCCACAACAACTCGCAGGAGCACTACCGCACGGTGACGTACTGGTACGGCCTGCCAAAAGCCACGCTGCGGCTGACCGACTACCTGGACGTCGGTAGCAAGGAGAGCGAGACGGCACATGACTACGAGTCGCCCGATTCCAGCGAAGCAACCACGCTGGCGAGTCGACATGAAGTGGGTGTCGATCACATCCGGGTGGCGGCGGACGGCCCCGTGGTGCAGGTGGTGCCGGAGACCGCCGAAGACGGGCGCCGCACGACGACGTATTCGCAATTCGCCTTGAACATCGACCCCACGGCGATTGGCGTGATGCTGCGTCGCTGGCTCGATCTTTCGTCGCCGAACCAGCGTGCGCGCGTTTCGGTGGCCGACGCCGACGCCGGCACGCCGGACTGGCAAGACGCCGGTGTCTGGTACACGGCCGGCAGCAACACGGTCGTGTACGGCGACCCGCACTCGCTGCCGCCCGAGGAGCGCAAGATGCACGAAGAGTTGCATCCGCCGGTGCACGTTGTGCAGACGTCGAACCGCCGTTGGCGCGACGACGAGTTCCTCTTGCCGGTCGCGCTGACGCGCGGACGGAGCCGCATACTGGTGCGCTTCGAACACGAGCCGGTCGATCTGCCGCTGTATCCGGGATACGATCTGCCCGAGAGTGTCTGGACCGAGTTCGCCTACTGGGCGTATTGTTTCACGATGCCGCAAGCGGACTCAGCAGTGTCGGAGAACAACGAAGAATGAGTCGACTCGACCGCGTGTTGGAACCGGAGGTGATGGACACGGCCGCCGAGGCCTTGGCCTACGACCGGATGGACCACACGACGGTCAACATGGCGTTTGTGGACGACCTGATCGCGGCGGCTGGGGAAGCAAATGACCTAACGAACGTTCTCGACCTGGGCACCGGCACGGCACTGATACCGATCGAGTTGTGCCGTCGCGCGCCGGTGGCGCGAGTCGTGGCGGTCGACGCCTCAGCCGAGATGCTGCGGCTTGGGACCGTCAACGTCGCAGACGCTGGATTGACCGATCGCATCGAGCTGCGGCTGGCCGACGCGAAACAAATGCCGTTTGCCGACGGGCAGTTCTCTTGTGTCATGTCAAACAGCATCGTTCACCACATCC
>JAGQPT010000139.1 GCA_020426575.1 Planctomycetales bacterium | reverse complement strand
GTTGGTACGAACCCCGCGGGGCGTAGACGTCGAGGTGTCCGCGACAGATGACTTCGAGGCCGTCGGCGAGGTCGAACCGCAACCGCGTGGCCGTGCCCCGCCAGATGACCGCGCGGATCTGCGCGCCCTCGTCCTTGACCGCGAAGTAGCAGTGCCCGGAACTGGGGCGCGAGAAATTGCTCACCTCGCCCCGCACCCACACCGCCGGAAACGCCGTTTCCACGAGGTGCTTGATCTCGGCCGTGAGCTCCGAAACCGTCAGCACGTGGGCGCCGTCGCCGGCATCGTCGAACATCGACACGTCTCGGTCGCTATGTCGGGAGCGTTCCGCGGGCATGGTCGACTCGGTGCGGCTACGTTCGGGCGGACATCGTCGCGGCCATGATACGCGATCGGGGCGACCGCCGCAGCCACAGCGCCGACACGCCGGTGGCCAGCAGCAGTAACGCCGCAGGTTCGGGAACCGCCGCGGCGGGGGGCGACGAGAGCGACGCGCCGTAGTTGCCCGCCCAGATCAAATAGTCGTTGCCGTCGACCGTGCCGTCGCCGTTGAAGTCGCCGTCGCTGGCGGTCAGCGCCGGCGGCTCGCTGTTGCCGAAGTTGCCGGCCCAGACCAGGTAGTCGAGACCGTCAACTGATCCGTCGCCGTTGGCGTCGCCGGCCAGTCGGGGGGCGACGACGTGCACGAGTGTGTTGTCGACCGCCTCGCCGAACTCGGTGGCGAACGGTTCGTAGGCAAGGATCTCGCCGGTGACTTCGTTGTAGACGATCACGTACTGGCTGACCGTGTCGGTGGCCGGGTCGAAGACGCGGTATTCGTTCGCTGCGTCGTTGATCAGCACGACGGAGAAGAAGTCGGTCTGGCCGCCGCCGAAATAGTCGCCGCCACCGACAATCAGGTTGCCGTCGTTGTCGAACTCGAGCCCACCGGCCGAGAGCAGCGTGTCGATGACGGTCGTTTCCGCTTCGAAGTCGAGGGGCGTGGCGCCGACGAGCGCGGCGGCCCAGTCGGCCGCTTCGAAGCGCTTGATCGTGCCAGTGTCGCTACCTCCCACCGCGGTGTCGTAGCCGTTGCCGGTGTAGAGGTTCCCCTCGGCGTCGAACGACACGGCGGCCGACGCGCCGCCGATGTTGCCGATCACGGTCGGGTTGATCGGCGAGGCCGGTGAACTGAGCGTGTCGAGAAACGTCACTTGGCTGCCCGCACCCGCCGACGCGTTGATCGCCAGGAACTGGTTGTCCCACCAACTGGCGGTGAAGTGCGGCACCTCGAACCAATCGATCGGCATGCCGGCCCAGGCGGTCACGTTGAGCAGGTCGGCCGTGTCGACGACTCCCACGCGGGGCGTGCCGAAGTCGTTGTCGCCGATGGCCACGCGCGAACCATCGGGTGAGACTTCAAGGAACGCGCCGCCAAAGGCCGACCAACTCGCGCCCGCATCGAGCGGCAGGTCACCGACGTAGAGAAAGTCGCGGGAGCCGACGTACGATTCGACGTACAACTCCGGCGTGCCGACGAAGGCTTCGGGATCGTCCAACAGCGTGGAGACGGCAATCAGCCGACCGTCGGCGAGGTTTTCAAATACCGTCGGTCCGCGATAACCCGGCCCCGGCGACGTGGGGAAGTGGAACGCCTTCTCGGGAAACTCGTCATACAGGTTGATCAGGTCGTTGCCGAGGGCAGCGACGGGGTGCGACAGCAGGGCGATGGCGGCGATGAAAGACGCGGCGACGAATGACGCGGCGATGAAGCTATGACGTGTCATGATGTTATTGCCTTGTGCGTGTGATTTGGTTGGGCGGTCCGTTCGAGGTCGCGCTCTCCACGTGAGCGTGGGAGCAAAAGACCTATGTAGCGCGTGACGTACGTTCGACGAGGAAGGCGTCGCGCGGCTACGGCGGTGGATCCGCCTGGCGGGTGATCAGGTGCGCGAGCGTCGCCGTGTCGGTCGCATCGGGGAGAAAGTGTGCCGATCCGTCACACAGCAGCACGTGGACGCCGCCCGGATGGTCGCTCCACATTTCATCGGACTGCTCGCGGTTGATCGGACCGGTCTGGTCGAAGATGTTTTCGCCGTTGATCCACTGCCCGTTCGAGGCGGCGCCGCGACCGCTGTCCTCGGCGACGAGGATCGTCTGCGAAGTTCCTCCGGTGATCTGCGCCAGGCGAAACGGCGTGTTCCAGACGAGCGTGCCGTTGCCGTTCTGCTGCCAGCGCACCTCGCCGATCATGGCGCCGAACATGCCACCGTAGTCGATTGCGCCCAGCGGACCGGCGCGCCCTTCGCTGCGGTCCGCGGCGCGGCGGGCCGTGCTGGGGCAGAGATACACGGGCAGCACCGTCGCAGCGGCGTCGTGATTGGCGTTGCTGTTGTATGGCTCGTTGACATCGATGAGCTGCCAGACGCCGGGCTGTTCGAGAAACGGCAGCACGACCGCGCTCCAGGCGATGCGGTGCCGCTTCTGCGAGGCGGAGCCCGGCGGTAGGTGCGCGTAGACGTCGTGATATGCCAGCACTGAGATACCGACTTGCCGCAGATTTGCCGTGCAGGCGGTGCGCCGCGCCGCCGCCCGGGCGGCCTGCACGGCCGGCAACAGCAGCGAGATCAGCACGCCGATGATGGCGATGACCACCAAGAGTTCAACCAGCGAAAATCCGTCGCGCGCGGCGCTGCACGGAAGCGTGGCCACAGGGGGCCGAAGTGACCGATCGTTCATGGCACCTACCCACGCGTCGAACCGGAGGGCGGTTCTCGTTTGGGCAAACCACGTGGCTGCGCAGCGGCACAATCACTGTGTTTCGCCTGGCGAGAAAAACGTGCCTTCGAGCTCGACGCGCTCAGGCGCTGTGTGTTGCCGTCTCACGGGAGTCGCTGGTGCGTCACCGGTTGCGGCCGGCGCGATGGGCCGACAGAAAACGGGTGGGTGGCACTAACAGCGGGTGGTTTGGCCAGATTTCAGGCCGGTTGCCCTGTCGACGCGCGCGGGAGTGGCAATCAAAGCGCTAGTCCAAGTCCGCAGCCTCCGCCCTCGCAAAGGTCTGCCGGTAACGCGCTGGTAGGTCTTCTGACTGCGGGCTGAAGCGGGCCAACCTTCTCGCGGCGGCGCCCCGGACAATCGGGGATTGTCAGCCGGGCAACGCGGCAATGGTCTAAAAGAATGGCCTGCTTCGTTGCGCCCGATCACAGCGGCGGGGCCGTCCCGGATTCGCACCGGAGTTCCCTGTTCGTCGCGGCTAACTGACTCCTAGCCGCGACCACCAACGCAACGATTTGAGCGTCACCGTAGCAGAGTGCCGCCCGGGCGTCAAATGTTTTAGTGTCGTCAAGATTGCCGCTGCGTCCTGCCGGCGTTTTTGGCTGCGGCTTCAGCCGATCGCGTCGTGTTGTGCCGACGGGGGTGCCGCCCCGGCCGTGGGAATTGAATTCCCCGGCCCGTCAGGTAAAGATGTTTATTGATCTTTTTGCTGATTTTTTCGCCGAATGGCTTTTTTTCGTCGCCCGCCCCGGTCCGGCTTGCCGGGAACGTGACGCGCGTTGCACGCCGTCAACGCCGCCCGCCGGCTTTCCCTCACCAACGACGCACCGTAGCGCACCAAGGACTCTCCGCCGCACGGCAATATCCGAAGGACCACGCACGTCATGCTTGCAGTAACCTCTCGAAATCGATCGCCCGTTATGCTGACGCTGCTCGTGGCCGGTGTGGTGGCGATGGCAATTGCCGCGTCGTCGCCCGCACGCGCCGACGACCCGTACAACCTCCGCCTGCAACATCCCGATTCACTCGTCGGTTGGGATCACGGCCCGAAGCGGCCGATCGGTTGGCAGGTGAGCGGGACGACGTTCAGCGGCGACGATCGTTCCAGCACGCTTATCAGTGGCTGGACTTGGGCCGCTTTCGAGTTGCGCTTCGACTGGTCGGTCGAGCAGGGCAGCACGCTGCGGCTCGACTTCCCGCTCGAAGGAACCACTTCGATGCTCACCATGTTGCTCGCCGAGAACGATAGTTGCGGCGCGCTGTTCGACGGGCCGCGGCTGCTGGCCAGCGGCGGCGACGTCGCACCGAGCGAAGGGGGCAAGCACACGGCCGTCATTCGCCGTTGGGGTGAAATGTTCGCCCTGTTGGTCGACGGCCGCGAGTTGTACCGAGTCACCATCGACGCCGGGCCGCGGATGGGGCTGCGGCTTTCGGTCGACGAAGGGGCCGGCGCGTTCGCCAACCTCACGACCGACGAACCGGTGGGCCGCTCGATGTTCGCAGGTGTCGACCTGACCGGTTGGTACTCTGAACGCGGGCTCGAGTCGTGGCGCGTGCAGGACGGCGAACTCATGTGCCAGGCGATCCACACCGCCTACCTGCGCAGCGAAGAAGAGTTCGGCAACTTCACGCTCTCGTTCGAATACAAAATGAAACGTGGCGGCAACTCGGGCGTCGGCATTCGCACTCCGCGAACAGGCTGGCCTTCGAGTGATGGCATGGAACTGCAATTGCTCGACGAACCGGCCCAGCAGTCTCTGAGCGGTTCGTCGGAAATGGGTGTCTACCGCAATGTCGCCCCGCTGGCCCGCAACGACCGCAGCGAGCAGTGGAACCGTGTTGTGATCAAGGCCGAGGGCTACATGATTTCGGCCTGGGTGAACGGCCAATTGACCCAGCACGTCAACACGGCCCAGCACAGCGAACTGCGGCACCGCCACCTGCGCGGCTGGATCGGCTTTCAGGATCACTCGGCCTGGCTGCGGGTACGCAACGTGCACGTGTTACCGGCTCCCGACGGCCTTGGTCCCGCCGCCTGGTACGCCCGACACGACGATGAACCGGCGCTGGCGCTTGTCGATCGGCTGATGAACACGGAGCGGCTCACGCTGCCCGACGGTGTCGAGGCCGGCGTGGTGACGACCTCGCTCGCCGAGGCGGGAGACGTCGTTTTGGCCGACCTGGACGGTCCCGGCGCGCTGATTGGCGTCACTGCTTCGTCGCACGACGGACGCGTTGCCTTGTATTTCGACGACGAAAAGCAGCCGCGCATTGAGTGTTCTCTGAAACAGTTGGGACAACACGTCCCCCGCCTCAGTCGCCCGGGCCAGCCGCTGCTGACCTGCGTCGGTTATGCCAACCACCTGCGCGTTGAACTCAAAGAAGGTGCGCCGGGCCAGTACCGACTCGAATACGTCGACATGCCCGACCGGGCGAAGATCGGTTCGTATGACCCGGGCAACGACGTGCTGGAGCGGACGATGATGCCGGCGATCGATTACCACCTCGACCACTTCAGCCACGGCACACAGCGCGGCCTGGAAGCGACCCCCACCTACTCGTCCGAGCCCACCACGCTGGGGCCCGGCGAGACGAAGGTGCTGTTGGAACGCCCTGGTGCGGGCGTGGTCCGCTGGTGGCGGCTCGACGTGCCCCATGCCGCGCTCGGCGACGACAATCTTTGGGTCGAAGTGACCGTCGACGGTGAAGAGTCGCCGGCGGTCAGCGCGCCGGTGCGTTACCTGATGGCCGGCTTGCCGGGATCGGACGGAGGCTTCGACAACTACCTCGTGCTCTACAAAGACGGGTACGAACAAAACCTGGCGATGCCGTTTGGAGGCGGCATCAAGATCGCGCTGTCCAACCACGGCGATGCGCCGATCGAACCGGTCAGTGTGACGGCGCTCGTGGCCGAGGCCTCGCCGGGTGACGTGGCAACCGCGGCGCGGATGCGCCTGCGCAGCGTGTTCGTGCCGGCCCAGCCGGCCGGTGACGCGGCTGTCGACATCGTTAAGGTCGAAGGTCAGGGAAGGCTTGTCGGACTTATTCAACAGGTCGACGACGGCAACGGTCCGGCGATCGAGTCGTTGACCATCGACGGCACGGCGCGCGATGGTTGGGCCTCGGAGGACATGGCCGGCTTCTTCCGGCTCTATGGCGTCGAGGGCGACGCCCGCCACGTGCTCAGCGGTCGTGCCAACGGCCTGGCATGGCGCTTCCTGCTGCTCGAGCCGATCGACTTCAGCCAGTCGCTCACCCTGGTCGCCCCGGCCGGTCAGGCCGTCGGCGATCGCGTGGCGCTCTTTTATCTCGACGCGGGTTTGCCTCGGCAGGCCTCGCATTAGTAGCATCGGTGTGATTGTCCGCCGTCGTCACACCGCCATGCCAGGCCCGCGATGCAGATCACACGGATCGAAACCTTAGGGGTTCGCATTCCGCTCAAGCCCGAGCGGCGGATGATCTCGGCGCTGGGGCGGTACGACGCCTCGGAGTATCTGCTCGTGCGCGTCGAGACCGATGCCGGCATCGAGGGCGCCGGCGAGGCGACCGTCGCGCCGCGCTGGAGCGGTGAGACCGTGCGCGGTGCCGCCGACATCGTCGAGCGCGTGTTGACGCCGCGGTTGCTCGGCGTCGATCCGCACGACGTTGCTACCGTCGCCGCGCGGATGGACGCCGTGTGCGTGAATAACTGGTTCGCCAAAAGCGCCGTCGAGATGGCGTGTTGGGACATCCAGGGCAAAGCGGCCGGGCAGCCCGTTTACGAACTTCTTGGTGGCCCAGCGCTCGTGGGTGGCCCCACGCTCGTTGGTGGCCCGGCGCGGCCGCGGCGCTTCGCCTGTCGCTTTTCAATG
>JAGQPT010000138.1 GCA_020426575.1 Planctomycetales bacterium | reverse complement strand
CAACGGGCGAATAAGGGGTTGCCCGGAACATGTGCCGATTGATGCGTTCGTTACCCAGTTGCTCAATTTCGACGCGCAGAAGCCAGCGCTCCCATTTTCTGTACAGCGTGCTTCTCACCGTCACAACTTGCCTTCATTGCTCATTTTGCAATACTTGCTGCTAGACGGTGCCGACGTGAATGTCGTTCAAAGCACGACTCGTGAATTCGATGGCACGCAGAGCCAAGCTGGCCCCACGTTTTGTTGCATATCTGGACGACCTTGCGCGCAATCAACCCCTGGAACTCGTTCGGACTGGGCACCTCGTGATCGAGGCCCTTCTCGTTGAACTCATCCAGCTTTCAACTCCTGGCAATGTGCCGTGGAGTTGGAACTTCCCGGCGAAAGTAGACCACTGTATCGCAGCAGGTCTATTGCCGTCGTGGCGCAAGTCGTTTTACCTCGCCATCAACCACATGCGCAACGATTTTACTTACGTCCTGGGCCACGAGTTAACGTATGAAGACGTCTTCGATTGAGTGTGCAGGATGGCTGACGATGGGTAGGACGTTTCCGATGAAACAATCTTCCAGGAACGAATTCTCTCCAAAAGTTGGTATGGAATTGATGGGGCAGTCACGGAAGCGCTAAACGAACTCTACTTTCAGCCTACCGAGGTGTTTGCTGAAAACGGTGGAGCCGTCCAACTCGGAGGGTAGCGATCCATGACGCGTACCGTACTTCTCCGCTCCCCGCATCGATGGTCGCACGAATCAGCATCGCGGAACCAGTGGTTGGTTCAAGGCTTGTTGACCTTTTTGGTCAACTGAACGATCGGATTCACGTCAATGTCGTTCGTAGCTGCGTCGTCTCGCAAGTATCTCGTGACCGACGCGGTCGATCTTGCGTACACCGGGTTCTGAAAATCTTCGGACCGCAAACGCTTCCACGAGCAGCGGTGCCGCAACGCAGGGCACCGTCAGTACACTTGATCCGTGAACACCCCGCCGCCTGGGATGGCGATGACGCCCCAGGTGGCACCGGCCGGTACGTCGACATTCTCCGCGTCTGAACCGGCGACCTTAATCGTGTGTTTACCTGGCTCGATCTGTACCTTGAGGGCGTCGGACGGGTCGCGGCCACCCTGCTCTGCGGCGAGTCGGTGCGCCTTGTCATCTATGGTGATTTCGATCTCGGCTTCGGTGGCGTTGCCAAGCATCAACATCGCTTTGCCATTTGGCGGCACAACCTTGTGTTCGCGAGCCAACGTCTCGTTGCGAACCGTCAGGGTGATCATTGTCTGGCCGCGACGTCGCCCCAGTTCGAGCGTTAGCTTTCCCTCATCGCCGCTGCACGACAGCGACGGCGACGCGCCGTCGTCGTTCGAGGCATCCTCGTGCCAGCCGCGCTTCTCGAGCTCATCGCGATAGAACGCCATGACGTCTGCCTGTTCGGCCTCGATCAACGCTCGCAGCGTCTTCTTATACGGGCTACCGCTCATTGACATCTCGCTCGTGCCGCGGGGCACGAGCATCGACTGTCCGTCATCGACGGCCAGGCCGGCGGTCATCGGTTCGGATGCAACCGCTGTACCGGGCTTCAATTCGAGGTCAATCGTGACGTCGAAGCGAAACGGCTTGTCGAATACGTCGTGCGGCTTGTCCGTGTGGACGCGGGCTTCGATGCGTTGGTCGGTCTTTTTAATGTTTGACTTGACTTCGTCGCCGCCGTAATTGATGGACGCACCGTCGACATACGCGAACACCGACGTGTACGAATCCTCGATGGTCACCTCAAGGCAATTAGGGAAATCGGAGCCGAGCAGGTCGAAAGTAGAGGCGTCTTCGCGCGCAATAACCGACAGGGCACTCTCGGTGAACGGCTGGCCGCAGAGGTACAAGTGAGTGACGGGTTTTTCATCATACCCTGGGCGGATTGCGACGAGCGCGTGCTTCATCTCGAATTTCTCGTCACCGTAGTCGATCGTTCCCTCACAGGCGCCCTGGCCAACAAACTGGGCCGGCACCGTCTCCTCTTCCATCGCCTCGGAATCGTCACTAGCAAGGTCCTCGTCGCCGGGCCAGCGGATGCCGTCGCCCATCACGAGAACGCGCGATTTCGAATTCGGTTTACCATTTTGGATCGAGAGGTTGATGTACAGGTCGCCCTTTTCGAAGCCGACGCCGCCGAAGCCAAGTTCGTCGTCGACGAACGTTTCGTCTGCGATCTCGCCCCAACCCGCCACGGTCATTTTCTTGCGGAAGAAGTCGGCGATCTCGGAGGCTTTCAAGTCGCTGCGGAAGATGACCATTTCCGAGTCCGGGTCACGTTCGATGTCCGTCGCCCCGTCTGGTACGGCAACCTTCTCGGCCAACAGGCGGCCATCGTCTGGCGCGTCCGCGGTATCCTGCGACTCGGCTGGACTCTCGGTAGCGACCGGCGCGTTCCCCTTCAATTGGTTGGCAACGTCGGACAAGGCCGAGCGCAGTTCGTTTGCCAACTCATCAGGGAGATTGTCGGGCAGATCAAGTTTTTCGACGTCTTGCAGGTTGAGGTCGGGTATCCCACCGTCACCCAGTTGCGCGGCGAACTTGGATATCGTCTCGGCAATTTGGTCGGGGGGCACCGTCGAGTCATTTTCACTTTGCTCGGGTGACTCCTGCTGAGCCAGTGTGGCAGCTTCAGCAAGTTTCGCTTCCATCGCTGCCACTTCCGCAGCGGTAAAATGCTCGACGTCGACGCGGGTCAAGTTGTTGAACAGCTTCATGTCGAGTGTCATCATGTCGCCGGCGTCGTTGCGATAGACGACCGAGATCGGATCGTCGCCAACCGGTTCGCTCGTCGGTTGCCATCCCTGATTGGCGAGTTCGCCGTTGTAGAACGCCGCGATCACGTCGGGCACCTCGCCCACGTGGTCGAAATGCAGCCGCTTCATCGAGTCGGTATAGCGCGGGTCGGCAACGTCCGGCGGTACCGGGATGTCAGCCGACAGTTGTTCGGTCGCGTAGGTGATGAACGTCTTGCCAGGCTGGGCCGGATGTGCCATCACGTTGGCGGTGAGCAAGATCGCGTTCTTTTTGAACCACCGAAAGTCCTGTCCACCACCGTACGGTTGCCAGCCGTCACGCAAAAGTAAATCCCAGACTGCGTCCGCCGTTTGCTCGGTATCGTCGGTCGTGACGTACGAAACGTTACCGGGCATTGCGTATAGCACCTCGACGCCTGCGGGCACGGGAAGCGTGCCCGGCAACACGTTTCCGTGATTGTGGATGGAGATGATGACGTGATTGGGTAACTGCGAAAAGCCGCTCACGGATACGTTGACCACAAAGCCGTGACTTGTGAAATTCGCCATTGGGTCGTCACCGTCGAGCCGAGCGTCGGGTAGCAATTGCCAGCCCCGCTCTTCGAGAGCCGCGCGTTGAAAGTCGAAAGCCGCTTGGACTGGGCCGGGCGCCTCGTAGATTAACTGGCCGATCTGTCGCCGGTCGCCGGATATCTTTGCACCCTCGATGAGCGGGAACGTGCGAAGGTCGAGCCGCTCGGCCGCTTCGGCGGCGCTGGCCGGTGGGCGAGGTGTGTCGTCGATGGCTACCACCGTGCCGCCTGACTTGTCGGTAGATGGAGTCGCGGCGGGCGATTGTTCAGCGGCGGGTTGTTCGGCAGGTTTGATCGTCTTCGACGAGTCAGCGGCTGCGGTCGTAGTCAAAGAAGGCTGGGCTGGTTCGTTGTCGACAACCGGTGGTGTCGTTGTCTCGTCGGGCGCCGCATCGGTTTTCGCGGCACGATCCGTGTTATCGACGACTGGTCCGTTTGGTTCCGCCTTCCCGCAACCAGCAGCTAAAAGGGCAAGGACAACAATGAGACACGAAGCTGAAGTGAGACCTGATCGTAGACTCGTCACTGTGTTTAACCTCTCGCTTAACGGAATCTCGTCCGGTCACAACGTCTGCCGAATCGAGGGGACAAACGACCGCAGAGTGCCGTCATTTTGGACAGTTCACGTGGCCAGTGCAATCATAGGTCAAAATGGACGGTCGCGTGCGTGCGTTCACTCACTATCGCAGACAGAGATAACAATGAATTGGTGACTCTGGCGGGAGGGTTGGGGTGCGGTTCCGTACGGGCATGGCAGGTAGTTGGCAACAAGATCAGCTTTGTCGTCGAGGCGTTTGCTGACAACAACGGCGACGGTATTGTAGATGTGACCGTCCGCACACGTGCTCACAATAAGCAGTACACGTATCGCGGAATTACGGAGCGATCGGGTGGGACTCTTTCCAACGAAGCGTGCCGTCGTTGGATTCGACAGGTAGCGAGGCTCGCTACGGCCAAAGCGGCTGTAGACGCATGCTATGACTCGCTGTCAAATATCAGCAGCGTTCGATACCGGGGGTAGCTCAACGTCGAAATACAGTTGAGGCCCGCCGTTGGTGAGCGCGATGAATCCCCTGAGCTTGCGAAGGCCTGCCTAGCGCTCGACTGCGCAGTGGTTGAGTTAGGGGAAAGCCTGGAAGACTCCTCGGTGTCGTCCTTCGTTGCGCGCTCCCCAGGGGGACGGGTAAAATGGGGTGACTGGTCGCGCGGGTGGAACAATGGCTGGCACGTGGCGTCAGTAATTCAACTGATGCAAAGGATTGCCAGTCACGTTCGCCTTGTTCTCGTGAGCGCGGTCCCATGTCAATCTGAGACGGGCCTCTATTGGTCACCAGCGACAAAGTTTCTGGGGGCTGCCTTCGAGCGTCTCGATTTCGGCTTTCCCTACTTGCCGCACGAAGTGAAAGAGATGCGAGCGTGGCTTGAGCGTGAATGCTCCCGGCTCTTCCGTGAGATTACGTTGCTCGCAGCATCGAACTTGAGCAGTGATAAATCGGGTACGGACCCCGGAGCGCCAAGCGAGGGAGATAACACGCGCGGCGTGAAATCCCGCGCAAAGCGCAGCACCTCACCGGGGGCCGCTCGCACCAAACTGGTGGCGGCACTAGTCCTTCACCACCAACATGAAAACGGTGGGGCGTTGAATGACGAACCGATCGGGATGCGTGCCCTTGCCGGAAACGTCGACATCGATGCGTCGTCGGCTACGGGCCAGTTTAAGTACGAATTCGGCAGCCACGATCAGTACATGGCGGCGTGTCGCGATTCGCGTCGGCGGCTGCCGGTTCTGCGGCAGCTGAGCGGTGGTCCACAGCCGGCGGTCGAGGATGAAGCCAAACCCGTCGAGCCGTTCAAGCCGTTTCCAGTCGACGTGCAGAGTATCTCCGCCGGCGTGGCACTGGCCCGCTGGTTCGGCAACGAAACCCGGAGGGTCTACGGCATCTTCAATGAAGACGACGACGCCCGCGACCGCCGGCAGCTACTTGAGATGATCGAGCGACAGGGTGGTTCAGTGACCATCCGCGAAGTGACGAGGGCCTCACGGACGTACGCCTCGGCAGCCCGGGCCGAACTAGCGCTGAGCGATCTGGTCAAGCGAGGCTACGAACACCTGACGGCGGACCTGGACTGAGAAGCCATTGCCGAATTGATCTTCGAATTCACCGCGACCACGAGGGTTTGCAAATGAAGCGAGCATGACGCCCGCGCGCTCATCAACTTCATGGAGGATAAAAATGACAGTGTCTAGGGAAACATTTACCAGGCGGTTGCTTGCTGCCAAACAAGCCTCCGAGCTACTCCCCATCGGCAAACGCAAGCTCTGGTCACCGATCAACGCCGGCGAGAATCGCCACGTCAAAATCGGCAGCGCTGTGCGGTACGACGTCGACGACTCGTTGTCCTGGATCGTCAAGCGCAAGCGAAGCGGCTGAGGCTTTCCGGAAAAAAGTAGTTGCAATCGGCGCCGAAACAATGCATCAGAATTTACAATGGCAAAACGAAAATCTGAACTCCGCCGGCATCTTGCACGCCGACCGGCAGGGCCCCCGTCTTCTCCATGCCGCACCCCACCGAGGCCGCCAGGATGCCACGGGCCGACCTGGCCGCGGCACGCCGGCTCTGGCTCGACGAGGCCGGCGACGATCCCGATGAGCGCGCCCGGCGGTTAGGCGAGCGATTTCCTGGCAGACGTGAGCCACGACGGCGAACGCCTCGACTTCCACGCCCTACGCCACGCCTACGGGTCCTGGCTGGCGATCGCCGGCAACCACCCCCAGCGAATTCAGGCCGTGATGCGTCACGGCTCGATCCCCTGGCAATGGACGCCTTCGGTCACCTGCTCCGGCATGCGACACAAAACAGCAGTGGCCGAGGCGGGGATCGAACCCGCACGGGGGTTACCCCCCACGGGATTTTAAGTCCCGTGCGTCTGCCAGTTCCGCCACTCGGCCCGCCCCCGATTTAGTCTGCCCCTTAGGATCCACACGCACGGCCCCGCCCCCACCGCTCCTCACCTTCGAGCCACCCTGGTCGGGCGAGGTTCGCCGCCCGCTCATCCTAGTCCCCTCGCGTCACAGCGACAATTGCCAGATCGCACATCGGCCCTCTGGACGATCTACCACCGCCGCCCAACCGAGATTAAAATACGTGGATGACGGCACCGGCAGATAGCGAAGCGGCGACAAAGGCCAGCGGACCGATCAAGATTCTCTTCGTGGCCGGCCCCGGCCGCGTCGGCAGTACCCTGTTGGGCGGAATGCTCGGCCAAATCGAAGGCTTTTTCTACGTCGGCGAGCTGCGGGTGATCTGGCGCCGCAGTATCCGCGAGAATCGCCCCTGCGGCTGCGGCCAGACGTTCGCCGAGTGCGAAATCTGGCGCGAGGTGCTCCGCGAGGCCTTCGGCGACGTGTCCAAACTCGACCTCGCGCCGCTGTTGGCCGCCGAACGCAAACTGTCGATCTATCGCACGATCTCGGGCATGTTCCCCAGCCGACGTCGCAAACTTTACGCGTCGGTCGACGAGTATCGCGATGCCACGACGAAGCTGTACCACGCCATCGGCAAAATCACCGGCTGCCGCGTCATCGTCGACACTTCGCACCTGCCCATCTATGGCAAGTTCCTCGAATCGCTCGACGGGCTCGACGTGCGGGCACTGCACCTGACCCGTGACGCCCGAGCGGTCGCGTACTCGTGGCGACGCGTCAAAGTCCAGCCCGGCGGCGGCGAAAAGTCCTTCGAGATGCGGCGTCCCCACCCGGCCGAGACGTCGATGTGGTGGTCGCTGATCAACATGGCGACCGAGCGGACTTGGGGTCCCACGCACCCGCACTATCTGTTCCTGCGCTACGAAGACTTTATCGCCGAACCGCAACCCTGGACCCGGCGGATCATGCAGCTCGTCGATGAATCACCCCCGCGTTTGCCGTTCGACGGCGAGCGGTCCGTCGTCCTCGGCCCGACGCACTGTGTGTTCGGTAACCCGGGCCGCTTCAAATACGGCAGCGTGCCGTTGCGGAGCGACGACGAATGGCGCGGCAAACTGAAACGCACGCACCGCGCAGCCGTCGCCGCAGTTGCCTGGCCGTGGCTCAAGAAGTACGGCTACTTCAAAACTCCGCCGGCCGACGTCCGTGCAGATACTGCCGCCTCGGCCAACAACACGGACGCGGTTAGTGCGGCTCCGAACGCCAGGAATGACTGACCACGCGTTGTGGACGAAACACTAACGTCCCAGGCTGCTCACCGTGCGCTGAGCAGCGACGGCGCCGTTGCTCATCTCAGCGGCGATCTCTTCGAGCATTGCCACCGCCCGGCCTGGAAACGCCTCGGCATCGCGGCTCCAGAAATTCACCACGCAGCGACGCCGGTTCACGGTCATCGGCACGTGCACACTCGAACGAACCGGCGCGGCCGTCTCAGACAACGGCGGCAGTATCGTCGCTGCGTCGCGATCGTGGACGGCGGTCGCCGAGCCAAGTGCGTACACCGCCAAGCGCTGACGCTGGGTCGAAAACCGTCGACGCTCGCTCCCCAGCGCAATACAGATCACCGGTGACTGCGCCAGCCGCATCACCTCCATCTGATCGCCGTCGAGCATGACCACGTCCGCACGGTCGACCTGCGGAAAGCTGGCCGCCAACTGCTCGCCGAAGGCCTCGAACTGCCGGTTGTTGGCAAGCGCCGTGCGCGCCGCCTGGCGCAGCGTCGCCGGTAGTTTTCCCCCCGCTTCGCCGGCAGCCTTGACGAACTGTGCAGTCCTGGTCGCCTCGCCTGTACGCCCCCCCGCCACGTCGGTTGTGCCGATGAACCAGCCGATCATCATTTCATCGGTCGTCTGCGTGCCCCAGGCGACGTCGATCGTCGGATCGGGGTTCGCCAGGTTTTCCGCCGAGTTGTCATACACGGCGGTGCAGCACAGCCGGCTTCCCTTGGCAACAAGCCGCGGCTGGACGAAATAGTAGCTCGGCCGCCAATTGAAGTCGTACCTCGGAACGTCCAACAACAGTTCTCGCCGCCCGTCGTCGTGCTCCAGCTCAAAGCGAAAACTTTTGCCACGCAGGTGCATGTGTGGATTGAGCGCGTAAATGAGCGTGTCGCGAGTGAACTCGTGCGTGGCCTCGACCCGATGGTCGCACGCACCGGCCGGTACCTTTAAACCGATGTCGAAGGCCTGCCCGGTCGTGACGCTACGCTCGACGTGGGCCGGATCGGCCAGGACGAGTCGCACCGAGCTGAGGTCCTGTTGCGGCGAACCGGCGGGAGTATAGTGCATCTGAAACACCAGCTTTGAACCCGCCGGCACGTGCAACGCCGTTCCCGCGGGAAACACCCACGGCTGCATGCCGGGCGAAAAGCCGGTCAGGATTGTCACTCCGGCGCCGGTCACCAGGTCGGAGGTCGGACTGGCCGTGCCGGCTTCGATGTCCGACGTGTCGGTCTCCGGCGGCACCACGAACACGATGATGTGATGCACGACACGGCGGTTCCCCGCCACGCACTCGGCCATCTGTACCCAGGCTTCCTGGCTGAACCCCGGATCGACCAAAAAGTATTGATAGTCGATCAATCCTCGCGCCGGCACCGTGAACGGCTTCTCGGACATCGCGATCACGCGGTCCGCAGCATCGAGTCGCATGCCGTCAGCAAATTCGACCTCCTCCGGCAACTCAACTGGCAACTCCGCCGGATCGCCCAGCGGCGCGCCTTCGGCCACCCAGCGCTCGACGAGTTCGACCTCGTCGGTTGAAAGCCGTCGTTCGCCGATGAACTGCCCGCGGGGCTCCTCGGCGTGCCAGGGAGGCATGCGGCGTTGGCCGACGACTTCGGCAATCATCGGCGCCCAACCCGCCACTTCTTCGTACGACGTCATCGCAAATGGCGCGACCTCACCATCGCGGTGACACTCGAGACAGTGCCGGGCAAACAATCGCGAGATCTGCCGGGCATAGGTCACCGGGCTCTGTTCGTTGGCCGGCAGCACGCGACCGATCAAACACCCGGGCGCGCGTGTCACAGGCACCGATACCTGCCCGCCAGCCAACAACTCGTCGATCGCCACGGCAAGGTCTTCACGGTCGGCCTGCGGTCGTTGGTAACCGAGGCCGTCCTGAAAGCCGAAACGGTCGTCGATGCGGCCGACGTAACGGACCACTCTCTGTCGGTCGAGCACGAAGGCCTGCGGCGTCCGCACCGCGCCAAACTGCTGCGCGACCTTCGCGCCAGCATCTTTGAGCAAGGGAAAACCTAGTTCATGCTGGCGAGCGAAATGTGCCAGCTCGGCCAGGGAGTCTTGCCGGTTCGAGTCGACGGCCAAGAACGTGACACCAGCCGGGGCGAAGCGCTCGTTCAATTCGGCCAACTGCGGTGCGTAAAGCTGCGCGAGCGGGCACTCAACGCCCAGAAACACGACGACGACCAGCGGCGCTTCAGCGAAATCGCCCAACGCAAAGCGCCGCCCCAGATCGTCCGGCAACGCGAAGTCATCGATCCGCCGGCCGAGCGCCGCGGCCGATTCGTCGCGGCTGGGACCACCCGCTGCCGCGAACCGCGCCGTGGACAGCGCCACCAGCGCGCAGGCGATGAAGACCGGCACACGAACCACGGGCGACCTCGCGGCAAAACTGCCAGTTGGACGAACAAAGCGACGAAACGCCGGACCGCACGGCCCGGCGGGCGGCATGATGCACCGAGCGCCCCCGACGGGTCAACGTCGATTGGTACCATGTCGATGCGTAATCGCGTCGATCCGTGATCGTGTCGATCGCAACGGCACCGCCCGTCACCGCGTCGGCCGCCCACGCGCGATCACGCCGGCTGGACCGTATTGCCAAAGTCCACGGTCAACGGCCATGATGGCACACGAACGATAGCTGCGCCGTGTCGCTCGCCAGCCCGCACGCGCTCAACGAACGAATCGAGAGAATCGCTACCGATGAACGAAGCGCCGCCCAGCGACGTGACCGCCCCACTTCCCGGCATCGACGGCTTCTTGGGGACCCGGGGCTCGTTGATGCTCGACCTGGTGTTCGTGGCGATGTTTGTCGTCGTGCCGGTGATGCTCTACAGCATCTACCTGGTGCGCTACCAGCGGCGTTACGAACTGCACAAGCGCATCCAGCTCACGCTCGGCGGACTGCTGTTGGTCGCTTTGTCGCTGTTCGAGGCCGACATGCAGATCAACGGCTGGGAGTCCCGCGCGGCCGCCTCCCCCTATCTCGAGCTGGCCGCCGACGGTTCGCGTAGCGGCGTGGTGCAGGTCGCGCTCTGGGTCCACTTGTTGTTTGCCATCACGACGGCCGCGCTCTGGACCGTCGTGATCGTCCGCGCGTGGCGCAACTTCCCCTCGCCGGCGGCGCCGAACGAGCACAGCGCGTGGCACCGTCGCTGGGCCAAACTGGCCGCCGTCGACATGATCGCCACCAGCGTCACCGGCTGGACGTTCTACTGGCTGGCATTTGTGGCTACGTGATGGTGCGCTTGGCGCAGGCGACTGTCGGCGTCACTCCCACTACGACTTCTTGGTGAAGAAGCGATAGAGCGCCAACAGGATGATCGCGCCCAGGACTGCGATGAACATGCTTCGCACGTCGAAGCCGCTCACCGTCCCCAAGCCCAACAGCGTTCCGACGTAGCCACCGACAAACGCACCGATGACGCCCAGCAGAATCGTCACGATGATTCCGCCGGGATCAGCTCCAGGCATGATCCATTTCGCCAGCACGCCCGCAATCAATCCAAAAACGATCCAAGACAGAATGCCCATCGATCATCCCCCTTCCAGAGACAACTGAGCACAAGGGACCAGACGCCACGATGATACGAACGCCGCGTCGCCTTCGCAAACAAATCGTCGTCTGCGGCGTCGTCTCGCGAGAGGAGGATGCTACCACCGGCGGCGGGCTGCCGACAAAGTGTCGCTGAACCGGCGCGCCCCCACCGCCCTGCCACGAACTT
>JAGQPT010000137.1 GCA_020426575.1 Planctomycetales bacterium | reverse complement strand
TGGGCCGAAATGGGTTCGTTGGACTTCGCCATGAAACTGATCAACGAAGCCGACGTCGCCGTGAGTCCCGGTGCCGGTTTCGGACAGGCGGGCGAGGGCTACGTGAGATTGGCGCTAGTCGAAAACAGCGAGCGGCTGCGCCAAGCGGTTCGCCAGATCGGGCGCTGCCTGGGACGTGCTACCGATGGCAGCAAGCCGTCGGCGGCAACCACGGCCTCGCCATAGTCGACTTCGGCTTCTTCGGCCCCTCCGGGCACTTCGCTGTGGAACTTCGCTGTTGAAGTCTCATTGACCGGAACCCCGCAATGGCTTCCGGTGTTGCTACGGTTGCCGGTGTTGACCTGTTTGCCGGTGTATTAGATGCCAGCCGTGGCGCCGACCGCCCAACTGCGGTCAAAGCTGTTAGACTCCCCAGTCGAGCGCCCCTCGGCCGAGCGTTGCCAAAATGTCATGGCAACATGGCGTGTGCCGGGCGGTTCGTCACGCGTCCCTGTAATCGGACACCGGGGCCGGGGTTGGCAGAAACGTCTGATTCACTCTCGAGGATACTCATGCGACCATCAAATTCGATGTTGGGACGACGGCACATACTTCGCGGCGGTCTCGCGCTCGGGACGGCCGTCTTCGCAACTCCTGGCGTGTTCGCCGAATTGATCGAAACGCCGCGGCAGACCGAGGGACCGTTTTACCCCGACCGGATGCCGCTGGACACGGACAATGACCTGTTGGTCATCAACGACGCGATCACTCCGGCGGTTGGAGAGATCACGCATTTGACAGGCCGGGTGCTCGACTCCCAAGGATCGCCCCTCCGCAACGCGTTTGTCGAAATCTGGCAGGTCGACAACAACGCCGTATACATCAACAGCAACGACCGGACGAACCGCGACAACCAGGACACCAACTTCCAGGGTTACGGGCGATTTCTCACGGATTCGGCCGGGCAGTATTACTTTCGCACGATCAAACCGGTGCCATACCCAGGCCGCACGCCTCACATCCACTTTGCCATCAGCAAGAGTGGGCACCGCATCCTCACGACGCAGTTGTACGTGAAGGGGCATCCCGAAAACGAGCGGGACGGCATTCTGCGAGGTATTCGCGACGCTGCGGCGCGTGAGTCGGTCCTGCGCGATTTCAAACCGATCGCAGATTCCGACTTCGGCGAACTGGCCGTCGACTTTGACATTGTTGTCGGCCGAACCGCCGCAGAAGACGACACCGGTAAGATGCACGGGATCGGACGATCCGAGTGGCAAAACCGCCGGCGGGGGGGTGACGACAACTCTGTGGGCCGTCGTCCCAACTAGCCGGCGCTCAATCAGGCGCTACCGATCCAACGGGATCGACCGTAATAATCGGACCGATGTGGCGCCGACAGCGAGAATGTCGACGACAACTGCCTCCGTTCCCAGTGAGGCTGGGCGACGTATGTTTGTGCCGAGGCACTGCCGCTCGATCACTCCCACCGGCGCGGCAAGCGGTTCAGTATGGTAATTGGCCCTGGCCGGCCATTTCCCCCCAATGGCGGGACATCGAGCAACCGTTGCGCCTCCCATAGCGGGGCGCAGCGCTAGGTCACATCTATTGGAGGTATCGCCCGTGGACACCGCCCAATTTGAGCTTCACGCCGACGTCGAGGACCGGCACTGGTGGTTCACGGCCCGACGCGAGATTCTCTGCCGATTGGTACGAGCCCTGGCGCCGGCGAACGAGGACAGAACGGTCGTCGACGTGGGCTGCGGGACAGGGGCAAACCTGGCCGCTCTTGCCGACGCCTACCGCTGCGTGGGGATCGACACGTCGGAGGACGGCATTCGGTTGGCGCGTCAACGGTTCCCCCATGTCGAATTCCTGCAAGGCTTTGCTCCGCAGGGCCTCGGCGACGTCATTCGCAATGTGGACGTGATGTTGCTGACCGACGTTCTGGAGCACGTTCCGGACGACTTCCGCCTGCTCTCGGAGTTGCTCGCAGCGTTGCCGGTAGGTGCGTACCTTGTGGCCACCGTACCGGCGAACGAGGCACTCTGGAGCCCCCATGACGAGGCGTTCGGGCACTACCGACGCTACGATTTGCCCCGTTTCCGGCGCGTTTGGCAGGGACTGCCGGTTGCGGAGCTACTGGCGTCGGCGTACAACGCGCGGTTGTACCCGGTGGTGAAGGCCATCCGCGGCCTGAATCGACTGCGAGGTGCTTCGCATGGAGCCGAGGGAACCGATTTCCGACTGCCTGCGGCGCCGGTCAACAACTTTTTGCGACGAACGTTTGCCGGCGAAGCAGACGTGCTGCTCGAACGACTCGACCGTCGGCGATCGCATGGTTACTCGCAGGGAGTGAGCCTGATTGCCGTGTTGCGCCGCGAAGCGGGGCCACTCGTACCCCGCAACCGACCGAGCGACGTTGCCGCGGACCGGCATCAGCCTCGCAATCGCGGCGAAGCCGCAACGCCGGTCCAGGACCGTGACCTCAAAGCAGCGGCCGTCTGAACTGCGGCTCTTCGCCGAATCGCGAGTGGCCCGAGGCCGCTCTGGCTGGCATCATCGCCGCTGCTGCATCGCCGCTCCTGCATTTTCGTCGTAGGCCGCCGCCGTTACGGGGTGCTGAGGTTGTCTTTTTGCGGAATGCCGTCCGGAGCAGCAACGCCTATCGGCCCATCTGCGAGCCGGCTATAATTCGGCGAGCGCCGCGACGTGAGAGCCTCGGTCAATAAAAAAAGAGGATTCCTGATCGCCGGAACAGGAACCCTCTCTCGTGGCTGCCCGGACCTCGGCAAGGTTAACCTCACCCAGAGTCCGGAGACCCACAGCCGTTAATGTGGTATCGGGGTTCCTGGCGCGGCGACTTTAACAAGCTGTTAATACACGTTGGTCTTCGCGCGTTGCGGCGTAGCGAGTCGCGCTTGTCGATGGCCGATCGCCGCACGAATTGTCATGCGGCGCCGTGTGCCGCCCACCAACCGATGCGAGAGTCATGACACAGACGGCGAGATTAGCGCTGGAAGACGGTACCGTTTACGTGGGAAACGCCTTTGGCGCGTCGGGCGAAGTGGACGGAGAGGTGTGCTTCAACACCTCGATGACCGGATATCAGGAGATTCTTACCGATCCGAGCTATCGTGGCCAGATTGTCACGATGACGTATCCGCAGATCGGCAACTACG
>JAGQPT010000136.1 GCA_020426575.1 Planctomycetales bacterium | reverse complement strand
CGCTACGGAAGCGGCGGGTTTCGCCGGCGAGCAGTGGAGTTCCGGGGCATCGTTCGTCGATTACGATCGCGACGGTGACCTGGACCTGTTCGTGCTGCACTTCGCCACGTTCGACCCGGCGCTGAAGTGCACGGCCAGCGGCGCGACGACCGAGCCAGAGTATTGCGGTCCCCATACATTTCCCGGCGTGCGTGACACGCTCTACCGCAACAACGGCGACGGTACGTTCGAAGACGTGAGCGAGTCGGCCGGCATTGAAGTGCCGGCGCGCGGCTGGGGGGTGATCTGCGTCGACCTGACTGGCGACGGCTGGCCGGACGTTTACGTGGCCAACGACGAAGAGCCCAACCAGTTGTGGGTCAACCAACAGGACGGCACGTTTGTCGACGAGGCGCTGATCCGCGGCGCGGCACTCAACGGCGTGGGGCGCGTCGAAGCAAGCATGGGCGTGGCGCAGGGCGACCTGAACAATGACGGTCAGTTGGAAGTTTTCATGACGCACATCTCGAGCGAGACCAACACGTTGTTGTCACTCGATGCCGGCGGCGTCGATATGTATTCGGACCGCTCGGCCGCTTCCGGGATGTCAGTGATCGACCTGCAATACACCGGCTGGGGCTGCGGTTTTCTCGACTTCGACCACGACGGCGATCTCGACCTCGCCGTGGCCAACGGGCGCGTGGCCCGCGGTCCCAGCGATCCGGCCGCGCAGCTCTCGCCTTTCTGGAATCGCTATGCCGAGCCGAACCTGCTCTTTGAAAACCAGGGCGAACTGCGGTTCGGCAGCGTGACGCGCCCCGACTGTGCGTTCACCGCCAATCCCGAGGTGACGCGCGGGCTGGCGTTCGGCGACATCGACAACGACGGTGACGTCGACCTGGTGACGGTCAACGTCGATAACCGGGTGCGCGTGTTCCGCAACGACTGGGAAAAATCGGGCCGACATTGGCTGGGCGTGCGCGCCATCGCCGGTCAGCGCGACGCGCTCGGTGCCGTGGTCACGGTCGAGACGGACGATGGCACGTTGACGCGGGCCGTGCAACCGTCGTACAGCTACCTGGCCAGCAACGACCCGCGGGTTCATTTCGGCCTGGGCACTGTCGCGGCAATCAAGTCGATCGACGTGCGTTGGCCCGACGGCACACGGGAGCGTTTTGCAGGTCCGGAGGTCGACCAATACGTCACGCTGACGCAGGGCGAAGGTGAGGCGGTGCCATAACATTGTCGGGATTCGTAAGGACGACAATGATCGCTCTCAGCCGCCGTCGGCGGCGCGGCGGAAGGGGCGTTCTTCGGCATAACTGGCGGCGGCGTCGCTGAGTCGCCCGTCATCATCGGCCACGCCGAATCGTTCGGCGGTCTCGACCGCTTGCTGCTGCGTGCGGCGGGCCGCTTCGAAATCGCCTTGGTTGGCCGCCGCCGCTGCGACTGCGGCCAACGAGCGCACCACCGCCTCGCGCAACCCGCTCCAGGCGGACTCGGCCTGGGTGGCCGCCAATTCGCTGAGCCGATCGCTGTCGCCGTCACGAGTCGCGAGCAGCCAGGCGAGTTGGGTCTGTGCCTCGTGCCACTCAGGTCGCAACCAAAGGGCCTCGCGGAGGTGCGCGATCGCTTCGTCGCTGCGCTCCAGGCGGACGAGCGCCTCGGCCAGTTGGTAATGGGCGTCGGCGTGGTCGGGCCGAATGCGGACGATCTCCTCGAACTGCGCGGCGGCCGGGGCCGGGCGGTTCAGCTTCATCAAAAGGTTGCCGAGTTCGAAGCGTGTGGCCACGTGGGCCGGCTTGTGTCGAAACGCCTCGTTGAGCGACACCAGCGCGTTGCGGTCGTCGTCGAGCCGGCGATAAACGAGCGCCAACTCGTAGTGAGCCTCGGCAAAGTCGCGCTTGAGTTCGATTACCTGTTTCAGTGCTTCGATGGCGCGGTCGTTCGCACCAAGTCGGGAGTAGGCGCGGCCGAGGTTGTAATAGGCGTCGGCGTAGTTGGGCTGCACTTCGATGGCGATCTGGTATTGCTCGATCGCCTTCTCGAGTTGCCAGTCGACGGCATACGCCAGTCCGAGATTGTAGTGCGCGTCGGCGTGGCGCGGTTCGAGATCGACGGCCTTCTCGAAGCAGGCGATCGCGTCGGGAAGTTTGCCCAACCGCGTGAGGATCACTCCATAGTCGTTCTGGGCGTCGGCACTGTCGGGGCGCAGGCGAACCGTTTCGCCGTACAGCGACGACGCCTCCATCAGCAGGCCTTGCTGCAAGAGGATGGTACCGAGGTCCTTGCGGGCCAGCATCAATTCCGGCTCGATTCGCAGCGCTTCGTTGAGCCGCTCGACGGCCAGGTCGGCCGCTCCGACCTGGAACAGCAACACGCCGTACATGTGAAGCGTCGAGGCGTCATTGGGGCGTTGCTTGACGGCAAGTTGACCCTGTTTGACGGCATCCTGGTAGCGGCCCTGACTGAGATACAGCGATGCCAGGTCCCAACGCAGATCCATGAAATCGGGCCACCGCGTGATGGCCTGCGCGAGTTTCCGTTCGGCTTCGGCGAGCTTGCCCTGCTGTTTCAGGTTGGACGCAAACTGACGCGTGGCCACCGCCACGGGATCGATGCGCTCGGCGGTGTTTTCATCAGCGCCGCTGCCGGAGCTTTTATCGACGTTGCTTACCTGGGGCAGTTGGTTCACGGCGGCGGCATCATCGGCCGCCGCGACACGGCTCGCCGCAGCGAACAGCGCGACCGCCGCGACGAGTTGCACAACGGCCAAGCGCGTCGCACCGCCCATCACGGCGACCGCTGGCCGAAACGACTCGGGAATCAGCGACTCGGGGATCAGTGACATGAAACTGGACCGTGATGACGCGAAGCGGCTGTAAAAGAGGACGTCTCCGCCGGGCAACTCGAAGAGAGTTGTCACACGGGCGTCCCCTCCATCTTATCATGCCGGAGCACCCTCGGCAGACGCACCAGCGGCCGATCCGACGGGCGGCGGGCGTGCCAAGCGGCCGTGTGTCGGTCATACTGTGCGTCGGTCATGATGGCGGTCCCGGGCTTGGCGACGCCATCAGCACGGGCGTCAGTGCCCGCGCGATCGTCTGCCGACCCATTTGTCCCCTCTCGCACGGACCATTGCTCGATGCGAAACGACGAGCGTTACTACGCGGCGGCCTGTCAGATCGACCTGCCGAACCCGCGTCACCGCAACGAGATCGCGTCGCGCGTCTCACACATGATCGCTATGACGAAAAACGCCGTTGTGGGGTATCAGACGCTGCACGACGTGCGGCTCGTCGTCTTTCCAGAGTTCGCCCACGCCGCGCCGATCTATGCCACGGCCGCGGAGCTCACGGACAAGCTCGCGGTGCCGGTTCCGAACGAACATACGGATCGCTACGCCAAGGTGGCCCGCGAACATGGCATCTACATCCAGACCGGTTCGTTCCTGGAATGCGATCCGCG
Organism: Planctomycetales bacterium; assembly: GCA_020426575.1. Lineage (GTDB taxonomy): Bacteria > Planctomycetota > Planctomycetia > Pirellulales > JAEUIK01 > JAGQPT01. The sequence continues at coordinate 3,982 of JAGQPT010000136.1, read as the reverse complement.
GTGGCCGGGGCACGTCTTCAACACGACATGCCTGATCGGACCCGACGGCATGCTGTTGAAGTACCGCAAAGTGCATACGTGGATCCCCTGGGAGGTGCACACGAGTCCGCACGACCTGCCTGGCTACGACGAGCCACTGTTTCCCGTGGCAGACACACCGATCGGCCGGATCGGCGTGGCGACCTGTTACGACTGGTTGTTTCCCGAGGCAATCCGGCAACTGGCGCTGCAGGGTGCCGAGGTGCTGATCCGGATCTCGGCGTACATGGACCCCTGGGGCACGGCGTCGCCGACGGAGTGGTGGACGCTGGTGAATCGGGTCCGCGCGCTGGAGAACCTCGCGTTCGTGGTGGCCTCGAACCAGGCGGCGAGCTTGCAGAACTATGGCCCGTTCAGCTGGCCGGGGGGGAGCATGGTGGTCGACTTCGACGGTCGCGTCCTGGCGCAGGCCGAACCTGGCGGCGGCGAGCGGATCGTGGTCGGGCCGATCGACATCGCGGCGTTGCGCCACGAACGACAGCGGCGGATGACTCACCAGATGCTCGCGCATCTGCGCAACGAGGCGTACACGTCGTACGGAACGTCGATCTACCCGGCCGGAGGGTGCGGACAGGGACCCCCGTCGGTCGACGCGCTGGAGCGGACGATCCTCGCGGCGGCGGAGCGAATACTGCCGGGAAAGTGAAAGTCGAGCGACGCCAGAGCGTCAAGCGACGAGGACGGTTAGCCGCTCACGTGCCGTCGCGATAGCGGGTGAGGTAGCGGTCGTGAAGTTGTTGGCGGTTGGCGTCAGTTCCCTGCGAGTCTGGCGCGGCCGGCCGGCTCGGCAGCGGCTCGACGGTGTCGCCATCCTGGGTATAGAGGTCCATGTCCTTGCACCAGCCGTTGAGCCGGACGACGAAACGCCGCTGCCAACCCTCGGGTTGATCGGGCGGCGCGGAGAAGCGAACGTCAACGGCCTCGCCCGGGCCGAACACGACGACGGCGTCGTCGACGCCGCGCAGCAACTGGTCGACCGGGCCCAAGGCGGTGTACCAGCCGGCCGGCGTGCGGGTGTCCCAGAGCGGCGACTTGTGCGCGAAGTCGTAGTGGGGCCGCCGCTGCGGCATTGTCGTCAGCCGGGGAAAGCCGATGGACGACAACACGGCCGATGTCACGTCGAGCTGCGTCTCGGCGGCCGCGCTGCAGGGTTCGAGCCACACCAGGGCGATACGGTCCCAGTAGATCTCGAGGTTCGTGTTGACCCGTAGCGTGGTCGACCGCAGCGTGGCTGCGGCGCCGGCGGTGACGTTTGTTGGAATCGGCAGCAACAATTGCCGCGGCATCCCGGCGGGGCAGCCGATGTCGGAGTCGACAAGTTGCCAGTCGCCGGCGGCGTCGAGGACTTCGAGTGTCGGGGCATCGTAGGTGGCGCCGGCCTGCCAGGCGGAAAACATCGTCTGCGAGTAGGGGTATTCCAGCCAGCCGTCGACGAGCAGCGCGGGCTCGCCGGTGTGAGTGTCTAGCGGCGCGGGGAATTCGATCACGAGCTGGCCCGGCGTGGTGCGGCCGATGAAGCGGCGATCGGGCTCACCGACGAGTGCGGCGTTGTGGTCGACCGCGTGAATCAGCGCGGTGACGTCCTCTCCGCGTTCATCGACGGCCCGCGCGGCATCGACCGTATGTTGATAGAAGCGCGGTTCGCCGCTGGGTTGCGACAGTGTCGCGAGGCGTTCGTCCACGGCGACGTGCCAACCGGCGGGCACGTCGATCACCCGCAGCGCGACGGCGTCGAGGTAGCACACCTCCTCCATGGGCTCGGCGATCGCGAGCCGATACTCGCCCCGCTCGGCAACCAGTGAATCGGCCGGGAGCAGGACGCTTTCGCGGGGGCGCGGGGCGGCGTACTCGCCCGCGCCGACATTGTAGCCGATGCCGCCCACGCCGAGTGCGTCGGTAACAAACGACATTTCCTGGCCGTTGAAGGCGAACAGCACGGGACAACTGGAGAGCTGGCGCTGGGTTTCGTCGATGTGGTGCAGACGGCCGGTGGCCAGGTCCATTTCGGTCTGCAGCACGCCGTCGGGCCAGGTCATGCGGAGGAAGTCGAGCCGTTCACTGCCGCCGGCACCAACGGCGCGGGGCTGCAGGCTTTGTCCTGGTCCGCTCGTGGTGGCGAGCGACGAGGCGTCGGCCCAGTCGCCGCCGATGCGGGCGGTCGCGATCACGCCGATGCCCGAGGCGTTCGATCGCATCTGGTGCGAAGACTCGTCGCTGCCGGTGTACTCGACGGCGGCAAACTCGAACCGTCCGGCGCCGGGGTTCCAGCGCAGCAGCCCGCCGTCGGCCGCTACGCCCACGACCGCCGGTCCGCGGTCGGCCGAAAACACCACCGGGAGTTGATCCGCAAGCTGCCGCTGTTCGGAGGTGAACAGGGGTGACGCCGGAGGCGTCTCGCCGGACGACAGGGGGTAAACGACCCATGTGCCGCCCTGCCCCCAGAACAGTTCAGGCCGTGTGTCGCCGTCGAAGTCCAACACGGCCAATCGCGACTGGGCCAGCGGATCCGACAGTGCCGATGGGGCCGGCTTGTCGGACGCGTCAGTAGCGTTGCCGGGTGGCGACGGAGCGATGATCGTCGATTGCCAGTCGCCGTCGCCTGAGCGCTGCCAACGGTGGACGCCGTCGGGCTGCTGGGTGTAAATCTCGGCGATGCCGTCGACGTCCGCGTCGACCGCCACGGCCGCGCTGACATCGGCCGCGGCAAGTCCCTCGAAGCCCGGCGCGGGATGATACTTCCAGAGCCGGTCGTTGAGCAGCACGAGGTTCGGCGCACCGGAACGAAACAGCACGATGTCGAGGTCGCGATCACCGTCCAGATCGGCGACCGTCAGGCAGCGGTTCGTGGCATCGTCGCCGGTGAGACCGACCTCGACGCCGATCGATCGAAACGTGCCGTCGAGGTTGTTGTTGAGCAGGTCGCAGGGGCCATCTTCGACGACCAACAGCAGGTCGAGGTCGCCGTCGTGATCGGCGTCGATCCAGAGCCCGTCGATCGTGTTGCCCGGTCCGCCGTCGGCGCCCGCGCTGGCAGTCACGTCGCTCCACGTGCCGTCGGAATGTTGCTGCCAGAGTTGATTGGGGCCGTTGCGGCAGAGATAAGCGTCGACGAGCCCGTCGTTGTCAAAGTCGCCCCAGAGCGTCGCGCGCACGTCGCTGACATGCGTCAGGGGATGATCGGGCACGGCCTCGAAACTCTGGTCGTCGCGCTGCATCAGCAGCGTGTTGGGCGAAGCCGCCGAAGCGCCAACGCCGGCGACAAACAGGTCGAGTCGGTCGTCGCCGTCCAAGTCGCAGACCGTGACGTGGGGGGCCACGTTGGCCGAGAGGGTCGCATCGGCGGGTGACGCAACCGTTTTCAGCGTCTCAGCTTCGGCGAACAGTGCCCCGGCGGGACGTTCTTGGAGCGGCACGTCGGACGTGGTTAGCGGCACAACTTCGGCCTTGGGGCCCATCCGCGTGTACTTGAACTCGGCCAACTCGGCGCGGGGGTTGTTCGCCAGGGCGGTGAATTGTTCGAGGGCGGCGGCGGCCTCGTCGCGTTGGCCGAGACGTTGATGACTTTGGAACGCACCGTAGTACGCGCTGCGGAGGTAGCCATTGGCCCGGCTGGCGCGGCGATACCAGTCGAGCGCCTGGGTAAATTCTCCCAGCTCGAAGTGGCACTGGCCCACGAAGTAGGCCGCGTGGGCATCGTCCGGATCCGCGGTGGCGACGAACTGGAAGTCCTCGAGCGCCTGGCGGGCGTTGCCCTCGAAGAGGGAAAGAATGCCGCGACAATACCGGGCGCGGAGTGACTCGGGGTCGTCCGCGACCGCCTGGTCGAGCAGCGCCATCGCGGCGGCAAAGTCGCCGTCGCCCTGTCGATTGAGTCGGGCGATGGCCAGGTCGATGCGCAGCGGGGCTAGCTGCGGCGTGTCGCGCCAGAGCTCGTCGAACACGG
>JAGQPT010000135.1 GCA_020426575.1 Planctomycetales bacterium | reverse complement strand
TCGGCTTTCACCTGCGATGAGTTTCGCGACCTCGCCGACGAGGCGGGGCTCCACGATGCCAGCATGAAACGCCATTGGCCCCAGCGTTTCCTGTTTTCCTGGGAGCGCCGCAAATGATCGCCCCCGGCGCTGTGAACTACGCCGGACAAGCAGACCCGCCGCCGGCCGACGAGTGGGAAGCCGTCGTGATTGGTGCCGGACCGGCAGGCGCCGTCGCGGCGCGGCAACTGGCGCTGGCTGGTCGTCGCACCTTGCTCGTCGAGGCCAAGTCCTTTCCGCGACACAAGGCATGCGGCGGCTGCCTCAGCGCCGCTGCCGTGGCCGCGCTGCGGTCGATCGGTCTCGGCGACGCGCTTGCTGAGTGCCCGTCGCGCGAGACCCGTGCGATGGAAATCTGGCGACGCGGCGAGTGCCTCCGAGTGCCGCTACCCACCGGGCTGGCCGTCGAGCGGGCGACCCTGGACGAACGGCTTGCCGCCGCCGCTCGCCGCAGCGGAGCGGTCACGTGTTTTGGCACCTCGGCCACCGTGGCCGCGGATCTCGGTGGCCAGAGACGCATCGTACGTCTCAATGATCGTCACGGGAACACGACCCACGTGGCGGCGCGCATGGTGCTCGCCGCCGACGGATTGGGACATCCGTCGCTCGGCGAGTTCGACGACTTTGCCTGCCGCGTCGCCCACCACGCCCGAGTTGGAGTCGCCGCAACGGTCGACGACCCTCGCTTGGCCGAGTCGCTGACCCCGGCGACGATTCGCATGGTCGTCGGCTCCGCCGGTTACGTCGGCATGGTCGCGTGCGCCGCGACGCGAGTGAACGTCGCTGCCGCACTGGATGCGGCACTGCTCAAACGTTGTGGCACCCCCGTCGCAGCCGTCAATCACACGCTTGCACAGGCGTGTCGACCGTTGACGATTGCTGACGGTCCGGCACATTGGGTCGGCACCCGACCACTCACGCAGCACTCGTCGCAGGTTGCCGGCGAGCGCATCTTTCTGTTGGGTGACGCGGCCGGTTACGTCGAACCGTTCACGGGTGAAGGGATGACCAGCGCGATCCAAAGTGGCGTCGTGGCCGCCGAATTGGCTGAGCGCGGCATCACGCACTGGAGCGCCGAACTGGCCAACGCCTGGCAAGCTCGTTACGATCGGCACGTGCGTCCCAGCCAGCGCGTCTGCTCGTTGCTGGCCTGGTTGTCACGGCACGCGCTTGCCGCCGACGTGGGTTTTCGCCTTGCAACTTGCTTTCCGACCATCGGCGCACTGGCGGCGCGGCACGTCAATTTCGGCCATCAACGTCTCGGAGAAAAACTGCCATGACACCGATATTGGTCGGCCTCGCCGTGGCCAGCCCGCCACATAGCATCACCCAGGCCGACGCGGCATGCCAATCCGTGGCGGCGAGCGTGGCGACCAAGAAGCAGCAACGCATCGCCATGAAGGTGTACGAAAAGTCGGGCGTGAGCCGGCGACACAGCGTGCTCCTGCAGGCGTCGACCAACGGCGCCCCCGCCGAACAGTCCTTCTTCTTGCCACCTGGCGACGACGAAGACCTCGGGCCGTCAACTGCCGCCCGTATGCGCTGCTATGCCGACTCGGCCGTCGAACTTGCCGAGCGGGCCGCTCGCGACGCGCTCGTCGATGCCGACGTTGCCGCCGAAGAAATCACCCACCTTGTCACGGTCTCGTGCAGCGGATTCTCCGCGCCGGGCTTCGATCTCGGACTGTTCGAACGACTCGCGCTTACGCCCGGCGTCGCGCGAACCCATGTCGGCTTCATGGGCTGCCACGGCGCGCTCAACGGGCTCCGTGTCGCCGGCGCCTTCAGCCGTGCCGACCCGCACGCCTGCGTGTTGGTCGTCGCCACGGAAGTGTGCAGCCTGCATTACCAATATGATTGGTCGCCCGAGCATATCGTGGCCAACTCGTTGTTCGCCGACGGTGCGGCAGCCGTCGTCGTCCGCAATGTGTTGCCCCAAAGAGCGCAGCGGACTGGCGCGGCGCAATCGCCCGCGGCCAAACACTGGCGGCTCACAGATAGTTTCAGCGAGGTCCTTCCCGGCACGGCCGACGCCATGACCTGGCAAATTGGCGACAACGGTTTCGAGATGACGCTGTCTGCGGCCGTGCCACAACTGATTCGCGGCGAATTGCGACGGCGCATCGCTCCCTGGCTGCGCCGACACGGTCTGGACGTCGACGACGTCGGCTCGTGGGCGATTCACCCCGGCGGGCCGCGCATCCTTGACGCCTGCGAAGACGCCCTCGGTCTGGACGACTCGGCGCTGTCGGCGTCGCGCGACGTGCTTTCCGCCTTCGGCAACATGTCGTCGCCGACGGTTCTATTTGTGCTCGAACAACTGCGCCGCACCGGGGCCGCATCGCCTTGCGTCATGCTTGGGTTCGGTCCGGGGTTGTGTATCGAGGCCGCCATCCTCGAGTCCGACTCCACGCTCGGCACGACGTCATCCTGACGCACTCGTGCCGCCGTGCCCCGGCGACAATCGTGACGGACATCGACGTCAAGAGCCGTTGGGTCGGTCACGGCCCGGCGGCCGGTGCGTAGCTGACCGTCAACAGTTGGTCGACGCCGGGCACCTCGACCGTCTGGCGCGTGCCGTCAGGCCACGACACGGTCACCTCGTCGACGGTTTCAGAGTCGCCGAGCCCGAACGTGGCGACTGGCTCGACTTGTGCGAGATAGCTGCGCGTCGGCATGATGTCGCGCTTCTGCGCGCCCTCACCGCTTCGCACCAGTATTCGAGCGCCGATGCCGCGGTGGTTCGCCTCGGGTCCGACCAGTGCGACCCGCAGCCAGTGGTGTCCCGTCTGCTGATCGTTTCGCAACAGCCGCGCGCGAGCCCCCACGGCGGTGATCAATACGTCCAGGTCGCCGTCGGCGTCAATGTCTGCGTACGTGGCACCGCGCCCGACCAACGGCAACGAAAAATCGTCGCCACAATTCTCCGGCGGCAACAGCACCAGCTCGCTTGACCGGCCGGTCCCCGCATTCCAGAAAAGTTGCGGTGCTTGTTCGTAGTGCTGGCTTACCTGCACCTGGTTGATGTCTTGTTCCAGGTGTCCATTGGCGGCAAACAGGTCGGGACGACCGTCCAGGTCAGCGTCGAAAAAGAACAGCCCGAACGTGAGCGACAGCCGTGTCGGCGGTCCGAGTCCCGTGGAAATGGCGCCGTCGGAAAACTGCAGTGGGCTGTCCTGGGCGATGTACAGGGCGGTCATCTCGTTGGCGAAATTGCCGATCGCGATCCCCAACGTGTCGCTATTGCGAAAGTCGGCCGCGTCGATCCCCATCGCCCCCCGGGCATTTCCGCCGCTGTCGAAGGCCAGCCCGGCGGCGGCTCCCACTTCCTCGAATTGCGCTTGTCCCAGGTTGTGGAAGACGAAGTTCCGCACCGTGTCGTTGGCCACCACCAGGTCCATGCGGCCGTCCTCATCGAGGTCGATCGGCCGCACCGCCAGGCTCTTCGCCACCGGCACGCCCGTGTCCGCGTTGCGGATTTCGATGCCGGCCGACGCCGACACGTCGCTGAAGCTGCCGTCGCCCTCGTTCAGATACAGGTACGGAACACTTCCTTCAAACGCGGTCGGAGGTCCATAGGCGCGTCCCACGCCCACGAGCCGAAAGTCCTGGCCGAGATCGATCTCGCGCGACCAGCGCACGTAGTTGCAGACGAATAGATCGAGGTCGCCGTCGCCATCGACATCGCACCAACACGCGCTTGTGCTCCAGGCGTCCGGCGCGCCAGCCACACCCGCCGTCTCGGTGACGTCGACAAATCGCCCCTGATCGTTGCGGAGCAGCACGTTCTCACCGACGGCCGTGATGAACAGGTCGTCCCAACCGTCGCCGTCGAAATCACCCACGGCGCAGCCCATCCCGTAAATCGGTTCGGTCAAATCCGCCTGCGCCGTCACGTCCTCGAACCGACCGCTGCCGTCGTTGCGGTACAACACCGACGGGGTCGCGGCGGCGGTACTCGCATCGCCGGGGCCGCCGTGCCAACTCCACGGGCACGAGTTCACCAGCAGCAGGTCCTGGTCGCCGTCGTTGTCGTAGTCGAAAAACGCACAGCCGCCGCCCATCGTTTCCGGGAGCAGCTTTTCGCCGTAAGCGCCGTTGCAGTGCGTGAAATCGATCCCGGCCGCCGCGGTGACGTCCACGAATGGAATCGCCGGCAGCTGCACCGCTGCACTGTCGCGCACCGTGGGCAAGGCCACCGCGACCGGCTCGTCGTACTCGGGCGGTTCCTTGCGAAGCAACCCCCAGGCGACCGCACCGCCGATCCCCAGCATGACGGCCATCACGATCAGCGACACCCGCAGCGCGTAACCGATCCGTGCGTCGTCCTCTTCGTCCGCGGCCGATTCGTCGTCCCCAGTGGCGCGCTGCTGGACGACCGTGCGTGGGTCTTCGTTGCGCTTTCCGACCATCAGTTGTCGTCTCCTAGTTGTGCGTCCGATAACCGGGCCAGGTCGTCCTCGTTCAGCCCCGGCGCCCCCGGTCGATTGAGCGAGTAGATCACGACCGCTTCGGCCGCGTGGTTGGCTGCCGGGTACCGTGCCCGCGCCGCCGCCACCGCGTGGTCACGCGCGTTGTCGTCCGGCCGATACCTCTCATGAAGCTGGCGGTGCTCTTCGGCCAACTTCTCGTCGCCGAGTTGTTGGTAAAGCAAGTGCAAATTGTGATGCGCTGTCACGTCCTCGGAATCGACGGCCAACGTGCGCTGGAACGTTTCGACGGCCGCTTGCAACAGCGCGACGCGGTCCTGATGTTGCGCTTCACCAACGAACTGTTTCGCACGATCGAACAGCGTGCTGCCGAGGTCATTCAGCACGACGTAATCCTTGCTGAAGTCCATATTGCGCTCCGCCATCTCGCTCGTGTGGCGATCGACCACGTCGCGGAAATTCTGCTCCGCCTCATCGAGGTGCCCCTGCTGGCGGTTGATCACGCCACTCAACCACGACACGGTCCACGGCGGTGCCAGCGGATCGTCGTGCGCCACGGCTCGAGAAACCGCGTCGGCCGCCTCGTCCAGCCGACCCTCGGTGACGTACACCCGGGCAAGATTCAATGGCCCGTCGTAACGGTCCAGCTTCTCAACGTGTTGGAAAGCGTTCTCGGCCTGTCTCAATTCACCGCGCGTGCCTTGCCCTTCGAGCAACAGCCCGATGCCGTAGTCGTTCCAGCGCTGCCAAAGCGGTATGTCCTCACGCGGCGCGTTCTCGGCGACCTCGGCGATGCCCGCCACGGGAAATACCACGCGGTCCGTAGCCAGCGTCGTCACGGGCAGGTCGTTGCGATACGTCTGGCCTGGCTCGTACCCTGGCAGCGGCGCGTCCCCTTCACCAAGCGACTCGGCGACAAACTTCATGTACTGGTAGTCGAATTTACGGTACTGCAGTTTGACGTCGACGACGACCGGTGCCGTCAGGTCGTCGGGCAACTCGAGACCGAAATGCACAACCTGTCCCGCACCTGGTGGTATTTGATGGTTGTACAACGGCACGAAAATGTCCTGGGCGTTGCGGCGGTCGATACGCCGGCCCTCGCGGTCGAGCATGAACACATTGACGAAGTGCGACCAGGGGTCGACCTCGCCTTGATCGTCCATGCCACCACTGCGACCGATCACCCGGCCTCCGGACGTCACCGTGACCTCGAGCCACACTTCGTTCGAGTCGACGGTTCCCTGCGTGAACAGGTGACCCAGCTTCAGGGTGCGGATCACCGTCTCGAGCAGGTAGCGCTTACCCGGTTCGAGCGTGGGCACGTCGGGCCGCAGCGGCGCGGTGAGTTCTCCGTCGATCGTGCCCCCGCTTTTGACGCCGAACAGGTCGACGCGGAGATTGCCGCGGTGGAATTCGTCGTGGGCCGCGACGATGTCGGGCTTCTCCCGTAGGTGTGCAACACCCGTGTTCGCCGAGGGGAACAGGTGATTGTGGATGCTCAATTCGTCCGCGCCGGCGAACAACCTCGCGCCGAAGTCATTGGAAGGCTCCAGCGGCATGTGACACGACGAACAGTTCGTCTTGGCGACGTCCGGGTAATAGAAACTTCGCGCACCGTGGCCCGACACGCCGCTGAGCAGGAACGCATCGTAGTGGTTCTGCCCCCGCAGGAAGTTTTTGTAGTCGGTGACCGCCTTTGGCAGGTGCACCTTGTGGCAGGTCGAGCAGAACTCGGCCGACTTGTGCAGTGGCTTCAGAAACGTCCGCTTGTGCAGCGACGGCTTGGCCTTCACCAACTGGTTGCTCAGGTAATGCAGCACCGCGTTGTCGCTCGTGGCCCACGGATAGTGCTGCGGCTGTTCGATCACGAAGTCCGCGTTGCCCCGCGCGCTGTGGATCTCGGTGATCGCGTGGCAGGTAGTGCACGTGACGCCCGCACTGGCCGTCACGTCGTGTACGTCGTCGAAGTTCGGGTTGTCGAAGGCGCCGCTAAGAAACGGAACCGGGTCATGGCAGCCGGCGCACCAGCGCGACGCCTGCACGTCGCCGTCGCGCTTGAGAAACACCTGCCGCGCCTCGCGGATCGTCGCCCGATAGGCCGGATTGTTGAACGAGCTGAAGTGATGCACGCTGTCGAACCAATGGTTGTAGGCGTCGGTGTGACACTCCATGCAGTAGCGGTCCATCATCAACACGTTGGCCGGGATGAAGCTGCCGTCGGACGTGCGGGCCAGCGACGGTTCAAAGTACCGCGCGCCCTCGGAGGGGTCGACGCGGTTGGCGTCGCGGGGGTCGTACGTGTGCAACAGCACCATCCCTAGCGCCGCCGCGCCGCCGACGGCCAAGTAACTCCAGGCCAGGTGCGTCTTCATCCGCGGACCCACCAGCCGGTGCAGCCAGTAGAGCCAAACGCATACCAGCGGCGTGAGCACGTGCAGCCAATACACCGTTGTTCGCGACGTCGCCTGCCGCAGGTCGAAGAACCCTTCGATCCGCACAAGCAGCACGCCGGTCAACAGCACGACGATCCCCGCGGCGAACAACGCGTAGCCGACGCGCACCGCCCGGCGATTACGGCGATTCCGCGCCAGCAGCATGTGCGGTACGGCGAAGCCGAGAAACGGCACGAGGATCAACGTCCCCAGCGCCAGGTGCGCGAGGAACATCGTCAGGTAGACCCAGTCCTGGTACGTACGGCCCGTCAACCATTCCAGCAGCGTCACCCCTGCCAGGTACGCCGAGTTCACGCCGATCAGCGCAACGAGCACAAACAGTACGGTAAGCACGCGGCGCATGCGCGGCGAAACGGTCTTGGCAGGTGCCTTCGCGGCCGCCGTGGTGCGATCGGGGGATGCGGGATGCGGTGCTGGGGAAGGTGCGTCCATGGGAATTCGACGCCTCGACTTGCGATGGGCTGTGAGCGAGCCGTCTTGACGGTCCGACTCGCGCGAATCTTCCGCCTCGCTGCCGAACGGCCGCGAGACAATTCCAAATCCCCCTCCCCCCGCCGATGGAGGAGGTGTGGCGGGGAGAGGAGGGACCTGGTTTGGGGATCAACAATGGTTCACTAGGTGGCCGGTTCGTGACGCGACCGATTCGTGTCGTCCCTGACTCGCGACTTGCCTGACTCGTGAAATCCCTGAGGCATCGTCTGCTCAGTGGAGTTACCCGAGCGTCGTCTTCGCCTGCGGCGCGCACGCCGTGGCGCACTTCGTCGGACTTCGCCGTGCTACGACGCCAATCGCGGATTGGGGCCGGTCATGGTTCGGGGCCGGTCTTGAATCGGGGTCGACCGTGGTTGGGGGGCGGTCGACGATCGGGTCAAAACGGCCCTGGCTGCCTGACAGTCTGGGCTACTCAGGGCGACTGGCGATTGGGGATCGCGGCGGCTCAGGATAGCACTGTGGAGGAACAGCGACCGATACCGAGACCATCGCCTGGGGTGAGCAACCCTTGAGTGAACAACGCCATCGAATCAATGACACATGCGTTCACCGACACGTCGACTCATACGACGTAGCAAGGGCGTACAAAGAATTAGGCCGCGTCACGCGGCGGGCGTTCCAGCGGCAGCCGATGTGGCGCGCGGCTGTAGTCGCTCTCACTCAGCTGGATGCGCCACCGCAAAGAACAGAGATCGCGTGCCGTCGTGTCCAGAGCGGCATGCACGCGTACCGGTTCGATACGAACGATCGGCGCCATGTCGATCGGAATCGTACCGTCGGGGTCAGCCCCACAGGATGGCCCCTGACACGGGCAGTGGCCGGGCACGCCATGACCTGCCGACATGTGATCCATTTCTCCAGCTTCTCCAGCCGATGCGTGCGTTTTTTGCTCGCCCGGGCCCGCTGTTGCAGTGTGATCTTCACCGGCGTGCCGATTCCCCACGATGACATAGTCGCCGCAGCTCGCGCTCACGACCGCCGGAGTGGCCAACATCGTGGCCAGCACCAAACCGCACAAAGCGGCCGATCGAGAACAGATTCGCGGCGAAAACGTCATGGGAGTCGCATCGTACTCTGAGTGGAAACCCGCCTGCCCCGGCGCGTCTTGTTCGACCAGAATAACGCAGCGCAGTATAACGACAAAAAAGTCGGAAACAACAAATTCTTGAAAAACTTATGTCGGCCGATTCCAGCCGGGCCGGCGCCACGGGCCCGACATATACTCGACGGCGAATTTGCACTGACGCCTGCTTGTCACCAGTGCCCACCGACAATTGGGCCAATTGACAACGGGGCCGACTCAGTACCCGCGCCGACCGATAACAGGCCGAACCAGCAAATGACCCGACACTAGGATCCGCCCGATGAACCGTAAGGCACGTCGCAGCATCGCGTTACTGGTTCCGTGCCTATGTCTGTGTCTCGGACCGCTAGGCTGTGGCAAACCGAAGGACGCTAGCTCCGGCGTGCCCAACGCTTCTCAACGAACCGACCAGGCTGACGCGGATACCGAACGGGCCGCCGTCGTGGTGCCGCCCCCGTCGCCCTTGCCAGCCGACCTGGTTGCGGAGCACAACCGCGGCATGGCCCTGATGAACCAGTTCGACTATGTCGCGGCCGACGC
>JAGQPT010000134.1 GCA_020426575.1 Planctomycetales bacterium | reverse complement strand
GCCGAGGTGCCGTGGTACCTTGTTGGTGTCGAAGCGTGGGTTTTACAGTCCATGCCGCCCTGGCACGAGATCGACCCCACACCCAGCGCCGAGCCGGCCGGTGACGGATGGCAGGCCGTAACGATCGCAACTGGTCAGGTCGAGACGCCGCTGGCGGTGGTCGATCGCCGGGTGTGGGTGGCGCTGACCGCGGCAGTTTTTCTCTTCGCCATTGCCGTGGGTTTGAGTGCCCGCGGCATTGATGGTTGGTGGCTTGTCGCTGCCGCACTCGTAGCTGCCGGAGCGGCGCTGCTGGCGCCGCTGGCAGTCGCCGGGTTTTTCACTGCGGCGTTGGGAGGGTTCGTTGCCGCGCTGTTGGGACGGGGCCTGTTGGCCACGCGTCTCCCGCCGGACCAGGCAACGCGTTCCAATTTGACCATCAGCCCGCGTTCGCTGGGCACGGTCGTGTCGGTCTTGCTTCTGTCGCTGTCGTGGACGATCTGGCCGACGGATTGGTCCCTGGGACAAGGCGTCGTCGGCACCGAGCGGGGGAGTGACGGCATTGAACACGGCGGCACCGTCTATCGCGTGTATATTCCCACCGACGACGGCGGCACCACCGCTGCCGATCGCTACTACGTGCCGACGCGGTTGTACGACGAGCTGAGGCGGCGGGCGGCCGCCACCCGATTGGAGCCATCCGGTTGGCTGATCGAAAAAGCCGAGTATCAGGGGGGCCTCGAGGCGGGAGAGTCGCTCGGTGAACTGCGTCTGCAGTCGCTCAAGGCGAGCTATTACATCAACGTTTTTGGTCCCGATACGACGCTGACGTTTCCGCTGCCGCGCGGACACACGGGTGTCCGTGTTGCCAGCGTTTCGGTCGACGGAACTTCGGTGGCCGCGCGCGATGCGCAAGGCCATGCCGTTTTCAGCGTCGACACGTTAGGGCGGCACGTCGTCGACGTTGGTTTCGTTCCCGACGGCGATATGAAACAGGGGGCCGACGCGTTCCAGATTGGCGTTCCCAGTGTCGGCCAGGCGACACTTGTGGTGCTGGCACCGCCCAACACCCAATCGGTGCGCGTGGCTTCGCCCGCTAGCCGCCTGCTCCGAGACGATTCGCGCGGGCGGCTTGCCTTTTCGATCGGCGCCGCCGAAGAAGTCGACGTGCGCTGGGGCAAACGCTCGCTGGACGAGGCGGAAATGGTTGTCAATGAACTGCTCTGGTTGGACGTGCGCCCGGGTGGCATTGAAGTGGCTGCCATCTACGAACCGGTCGCTGGTGCTGGACCGGGTGACCGGCAACTTCACGTCCGCTACGGTTCGCGGCTGCGGCCTTTGCCGCTCAATGAGGACATGGCGGCGGCGGAGAAGACGGCCGCTGACGGAGCGGCCGATGAACTCACGCTGCGAGAGAGCGCCACGTATCCGGGACGCTATTACGCTTTGTTCCGCCAACTCGATGCCGCGGGGATCGGCCGGCTGCGCGTACCACGACTCGAGCCTGTACGGGCGAAAGTCGACGGGCGTTGGGTGGCCGTTTCGGTTGATCCGTCGCTGCAGGAGTTTGTCGGCGACAACCTCGACGAGGTGGGCGTCGACGACTTTGTCAGCCACTGGGGCGAGACAACACGGCGACCAGACTTCGTGGTGCGACGTCCGCCGGACAATCGCACGATCGGCGTGACCCGCCTGCCGTTGCCGCGGATCATTGCCGCGGAGAGCACCACGCTGCGTGTCGACCTGGAGCGAGTCTTCGTAGAGCTCCGTGCGCGTATCGATACAGTCGAGGGGAAGTGCTTCGAGTATCGGGTTCGTTTGCCGCGGCAATGTTACGTCGACGGTGTCTCGCTGATTGGTGAGTCGTTGCAGGATCAGCATCTCGTGCGCCATTGGAGCCGCGATGACAACGGGGACCTGATCGTACAGGTGGCAGCCGCCGCGCCGCCGCGATGCGAACTGCGGGTGCGTGGGGAACTGCCGATTGACGCGGGCGATGTCGTTCGACTTCCCGACGTCGGCCTCCAGGGGATCGAGGTTGCGGAGCGGACGGTCGAACTGGTGCGCAGCGGACGTGTTCGCATCGAACTTACCGGCATGGATCCTGCGGTGGTCGACGAATGGGATGGGCCGGCCGACCCGCAGCAGCCGCGTTGGTTTGGCGTTGCGCGGTTGGCGTTGACGGGAGACGACGGCGATGTCGCCATGCGCGTCCACCCGAATCAGCCGATCGTCGCGGCCACTCAGCGGTCGATACTTCAGCGCGACGCGGAGAAGTGGCTGCTGCGAGTCGATTGCGACGTGAGTGTTACTCAGGGAGTGCTCGATGAGATACACCTGCAGGTTCCGCGCACCAGTACCGGACCGTCCACGTCCGACGACGAGCTTTGGCTTGTCGAACCGTCGGCGCCACGGGGTGACACGCGGACGATCACGGTGCGGCCCCGACACGGAATCTCGGGCTACTGGCATTTCACGGTGACGTGTCCGCTCGTCTTCGCGGCGGGCGAGCCGGTGCAACTGCGTCCGGTTGACCTGGTTGGCGTCGAACAGTTGAACCAGACTGTTTTGCTGCCGTCGCGTTCGGCGCCGGACGAGATTTCCTGGGATACCGTGGGCCTGGTCCGCGAAGCCACCGAGCGCGTCGACGCGAGTGACGACCAGGCGAGCCTGTATGACGTGTACCGCGTCGTTGCGCCGCAGTATTCGGCCGAACTGCGCAGCCAACGACGCGCCCAACCGCAACCGATCGTCCAACTCGCCGAGGCCCGGCTTTCGTGCGCCGCCGGGCGCGACTGTGTTGGTCTGGCGACGTTCGATCTCGATCCGGGCGACCTGCGATTTTGTGCAGTGCAGATGCCGGCTGGCTGGCGCGTCGACCGGATCACCGTCGACGGTGTACCGGCGAGCTGGTTGGCAACTAGTGAGGGACGTTTTCGCATTGAACTCGGCCAGCGTGCCGAGCCGTTGCGGTTGGCCGTGTACTACCGTCGAGATGCGGCTGTTGCGGACAGCGTCGACCGGTTGGTGGCGGCCCCTACGCTGCTCGACGTGCCCATGCCGGAGATGTTGTGGACGATCTCGGCGGAGGGGCCGATCGAGGCCCGGCGCGCCGTGGCTTCGGACGATGACACGCCGCTGTCGCCCCTGCAAATGGCGACGCGGCGATACCGGGGACTGGTCAACGTCGCCGAACGCTATCTGGCGGCTTCCCGCCAGCAGCCGCGTGAGGAAGTGATCGAGGCCGTGCGGCCTTGGTGCCTGCGCGTTGCAGCGGCGCGCGACGAGGTGTCGCGGTGTCGCAGCGACGAACTCGACATCGTGCGCCGTTCAGCCGTCGATGAGACGGTGCGGGGCATCGACGAACGTTGGACCAACGCTGTCGCCGAACTGCCGCGTGACGCCATGGTGGCGGCGGGAATTCTTGGCGACCCGACGAGCACGTCCGCTGGTGAAGCCGCCCAACTTTGGCAGACGACGGTCACGGATTTGGCGTTTTCTCAGCACCTGGCAACGGCACCCGGCATTGAAGGCCTGGCCGTGAAAGATTTGCAGAGGGACGGCGGCTTGCCTGGACGTGCTATCGCCGCTGTCGCCTGTTTCGGGTTGGCCGTGCTCCTGGTCAGACACCGTCGTGCAGTTGCATTGCTAGAGGTGTCG
>JAGQPT010000133.1 GCA_020426575.1 Planctomycetales bacterium | reverse complement strand
GCTTCGGCAAAGTACGGTGTGCGGCGAGCGGGGATGCGCTGGCCGCCGACGTCGCACCGAGCGGAATTGTCCTTCCATTCTGTGCCGAAACCCCCGGGGCTGCAAGCAAAAAGCAGGCATAGAGCGCCGGCGAGTTGGCCCACTCCGGTGCGCCGCGAGCGCCAGGCAACGTCGGTCGTCGCAACCCATCGAAAGACGTTAGGGGTGTCAGGAATTTGAGGTTTTTCTTCACACAAATCGCTTATTCTCGGATAGACTTAGATGATTGGGCCAGCCGCTGCGTTCCCCGGACGTTCGCTCCCAGCGGTGCATCCAGAGGCATTTTTTTCGGAAGAGAATATCTGGACTGGTGGGAGTAAGTCGTGGGGCCGCGCGCACATAGCAGCGGCCGCAACGGCGTCGGCCGTCTGACTTCGCCGGCTTTGGCAGCTGCGGCGGCAACGGAACACCGGTCCGTGATGAGGCAATTTCATGTTCCATTCGAGGCGTTCGGCCACGAGGTGGCTCGGTGCTCTGGTCGTTTGTTGTGCGCTGGCGTCGGGGGCTGCGTTGCACGCCGACGAGCCTGGGCAGCTGATCAAGACGTTCGACAACCCGACGCCGATGATTCGCGATAACTTCGGGTTTTCCGTGG
This sequence comes from Planctomycetales bacterium, assembly GCA_020426575.1. GTDB lineage: Bacteria > Planctomycetota > Planctomycetia > Pirellulales > JAEUIK01 > JAGQPT01. The sequence continues at coordinate 6,037 of JAGQPT010000133.1, read as the reverse complement.
CTGCCAGCGACGATTACGTCTTTATCGCGGCGATCGGCGACGGACAGGCCGCCGAAGCGGGCGGTACGATCTACGTCTTCGATGCAGAAACATACGAACCGATACGCACGATCAATAGCCCACCGCCGCAGTACTTCGACGTGATCGGTACGTACATGACGACGTACGAAGACTATTTGCTGGTCGGCGCGTGGCACGAGCTGGCAGACAATAAAGATGACGCCGGCGCGGCCTACGTCTTCGATCCCGACACCGGGGCGACGATTCATCGTTTTGTCAGCCCAACGCCCGCGGTTGACGATCGCTACGGACGCTGGCTCGTGGGCGTGAACGGACGTGTGGTCGTCGGCGCGTACAAAGATGACATACTCAACGTCGAGGGTGGAGCAGCTTATTCATATGATCTCGAGAGTGGTGATTTATTCCGAACGTTTCTCGATCCCACGCCGGCCTTCGGTGATCGCTTCGGCTACTCGCTAGCGGCCATCGGCGACGAGGTGCTGATCGCCGCCTATCGCGACAGCGAACTGGCGGCCAACAGCGGCGGAGTGTTCGTCTTCGACGCGGTGAGTGGTTCGTACCACCGAAAGATTCTCAACCCTGAACCGGGCGCGGGCGACCTGTTCGGCCGCTCGATGGACGTGCGCGGCCATTACCTGGCCGTCGGAGCCAGCGGCGACGACGACCCGGTAAGTGACACCGGCAGCGCGTATTTGATTGACTATATCACGGGCGACGTCGTGGCGACGTTCCGCAATCCCTCGCCCGACACGCTCGACGAATTTGGTGCCCACGTCACGTTTGTCGGCGACAACGTGCTCGTCGGAGCGTGGGAGGACGACACGCAGGGCGACCGGGCTGGTGCCGCGTACCTGTTCGACGGCGTGACCGGCGAGTTGCTGCACACGTTCCACGACCCGCTGGGGGGCGACGATACGTTCTTCGGCTTCTCGATGGCGGCGGTGGGGACCGACTTGCTGATCAGCGCCCACGGCACTCAGGCGCCGGATGTGCAAACCGGGGCGGTGTATTTGTTCGACGGCTCGGCGTTCCTCGCCGCACCGGGCGACGCCACCCACGACGGCGTCGTCGACGGCAACGACTATCTTCGCTGGTCAAACCACATCGCGCCATTTGTGCCGCCCGCTGAGTTCCCCGGCGAGGCCGAGAAGGCAGGGCTCCAACAACTAGTTCGGGGACCGGCCGACGGTGACTTCAACTACGACGGCCGCGCCGACGGCCTGGACTACCTGATTTGGGTGGAACAGTTCACGGCGCTGTCAGGGAACCGCATCGTACCCGAGCCATCCGCTGCACTCTTGCTCGGCGTGGGCGTGTTCACCGGACTTGCAACCAGGCGCCGTCGCCGCTGCTGCTTCTGAATCGACGCCGTTGAAACAGCGGTTCCGAAGGAACAACTTCAAAACGGCGCAGGAAACGCTGGCGAACGGTAGGAGTCGTCTCAACCCAGATGCGTCCGTCCGCAGGGACGCACGACCGCTACGGTCGGCGTTTTAGTCACACGGGTGGCTTGGCCGTATCGGGACGGCGGTCCGCGGTTCTGTGCGGTGGAGGGGCGGCGAACTATAATCTCGCGGGCCCCCGACCGGCCGGACACGCTCGTCATCGCGGCCCGGTCGCTGGGAATGCCCGCACTTTCTCAGCCCCGGTCGCTCGGTACGTAGGCAGTTGGATGCCCCAATCGCGGAAATTTGCCTGGTACATCGTCACGCAGTGGACGGCGTCGTTGGTCAACGCCGCAGTCGCCATTGCGCTGATCCCGTTTCTGCAGCGCGAATTGGGCGATTCGGGCTACGGTTTGACGGTCGTCGTGCTGACGATCGCCAACTTTTCGCTGATCGCGCAGTTCGGTCTCCGCGCGGCGCTGGGTCGGCACATGGCCGAGCAAGTGGCATTGGGCGACAACGAAGCGGTGAACCGCTTCTTCACGACGTCGCTGGTGACGTTTGCGTTGATTTCGCTGGTGGTGTCGGCCGTGCTGATCGTGTTCGCCGTGCCGATCGTGCGCATCTGCCAGATCGACCCGGACCAATTTCACGACGCGGTATTCCTGGTGCGGGTGTTCTCTTCGGTGATGGTAGCGCTGGCGCTGCTTCAGCCGGCCTGGGAGAGCGTGCTGTTCGGGCACAGCCGCTTCGACCTTTCCGACTTTGCCATGATCGTCGAGTACTTGTTGCGGGCTGGCGGTGTGATTGCCGTGTTGACGTGGACCGACTGGGGGGTGCTGGGTTGGTGCGGGGCAGTGCTGTTTTCTCGGTCTGCGTCCGTACTGCTGACCGGGGTGTTCGCACACCTCTATCACAAGGGACTCAAGGCGCGGCGACGTTACGTCGACGGACCGACGCTGCGGGAATTGCTCTCGCTGGGGGGCGTGGTGTCGCTTCGGCAAACCGCCGCGCGGTTAAGCATGACCGTGGAACCGCTCATCGTGTCGAGCTTTCTCGGCACCGTGGGCGTTTCGTTCTACAACCCGGCGGTGCGGATGGTGAACGCGCCGTGGCCGTTCATCATTGCCGTGGCCCGACAATTCACGCCGATGGCGACAGGACGGCATACGACGGGCGACCAGCGCGGCCTGCAAGAGATTCTCTTCCGGGGCACGCGATTGATGTTCAGCATCGCCACGCTGCCGACGGTGCTGCTGATCGCCTTTGCCCATCCGATCGTGGAGGTGTACCTGGGGCCCGGCCGCGAAGTGACCGCCTGGGTATTGGTGGTCTCCAGCATCGGGCAGCTCGTGCAGTACAGTATCGGTTCGCAGTGGCAAGTGATGCTGGGCAAGAACGACGTCCGCGTGATGTCGATCTGGCAGATTGCCGCGGCCACGGTCAGCATCGTCGCCTCGGTGGGGCTGGCGATGGGGGCGATGGCCTGGGTGGCACCGCCCAACCAAATGATGGCGTGTCTGATTGCCGTGGTCGCACCGGCGATCGTGATCCGCACGGTCGAGAGAGTCGTCGTCGGGGCGTACGTGGCGCATCACTGCGGCTCCTCGGCTCGGGCCTATTTCGTTGAGGCTTACTGGGGGCCGATTCTCGTGATGGTGATCTGCCTGGCGGTGTCGCTACTGCTGCGTTGGCAGTGGGTGCTCGACAGTTGGCTGGCGCTGATCGCGGCTGCGACGGTCGTCAGTGCCTTCTGGTGCCTGGGCACATGGTTTTTCGTCTTCGACGAAACGGATCGCAACCGAGCGATGGCGGTGTTCCACCGCCGCCGGCCGGTCAGCGGCGCGAACAATTCGCCGAGCGACTGAGCGTGCCCCCCGTGTGGGGTGAGGCTGCGGCGGTGCGTATCGCTGCCGCCAGCGCCAGGTGTACATCGACGGGGCCTAAGATAGTCATCGGTCCAAGCCGCCTAGATGTGCGACGACCGCCGATGCCCGGGACGTAGGTGACCAGGGGCTGCGTCAGCTTGACCGGGATTGAAATCGCGTGCTACAAATTGGTGACAGCAACCTGTTTATGCACAGGTGGCGGTGGGGCCGAGTGGGCCAGCTTCGCGGGTCGCGGCCAGGGCCGGGGCGACGATCTCGACGGTCGGGGGCCGAGAAGGCAAACAGGGTCGACGGCCGAGCGCGGCTTGGTCCAACCGGAGGAAAGATGGCTCGCGTTACGCTGCAGATTGTCGATGGCGCGGATCGAGGTCGCGTCCTGGAGAACCTTTCCACACCGATCACCATCGGGCGCGAAGAGGGCAACTCGCTTCAGCTCAATGACGAGCGGATCAGCCGATTTCACCTGAAGATTCAGGAAGACAACGACAAGGTCGTGCTCACGGACCTGGAGAGCACGAACGGCACGAAGGTCAACGGCGAAGAGACCCAGTTGCGGATTCTTCGCTACGGCGACGTGATCACCGTCGGACGCTCGGTGCTGTTGTATGGTTCGCGTCGACAGATCGCCCAACGACTGGCCTCTCTACGCAAGGGGCTCGACGACGAACACACGGTCGACGGTGACGAGGCGGCGGAGTCGGACGTCGCCGCGTCGCTGGACTTCGAACTCAACTGGAGTGCGAATCCGGACGAAGACTCGCCGCTACACATCCTCGAGGCCCCGGATTTGCCCGAGCGGCTGAGCCCGGCACAGGCGGCCCAGCTTTCCGAGTTGCTGAGCTATTTCCACATCCGCATCCGGCATCTGATCGGTACGGTCCGCGTCCCCAAGGGCTCGAGCGACGCGGTGCTCGATGCACGGCAGTGGCAAGGCCTGCTCGACCTGCAGGCGCGGCTGGCCCGCTACCTGCGATTGGCGGCCGAACCGCCCCACGGCGACGAGCCCCCCACGCTCAGGGACACCGGCGGTCGATAACGGCCGCCCCCTACGCGACGTGTGGCCGACGACTGCAACTCGCTGGCATGATCGGCGTGACGGTGATGCGCGGCGGCCGACGGATCGCGGGCGTCGGCGCTCGGTGAGCGTTTCCCGCCGGATGCGCGTCTTTGTTGCATCGCAGCGTTTCGGGGGGTATCGCGCCATTTAGCGCGTGACGCGATTTATCCTTTGACGCGCTGGGGAATCGTGAACGAATAGAGCACGGTCACGGCGCCGGCGGAAATCATGCTCCAGGGGGCCCAGTCCGGTGGCGAGATTTCTCCCGCTCCGTCGCTCGGCGATCGCACAATGACTTTGTCGACGGCCAGGCACTCGGCGCCCAGCAACATGGCCGTGATCCCCACGGCTAAGAAAAACGCTCGCCACATCGTGGACATCCACCTCCGGGTTGTAGGTCGTCCTGCGACGGTCGGCGGCGCGCCGAACCGCGCTTTGGGACTATCGGCGCGGGGCAATCGTCATCTCCAGCGGTCCGCGCACCGCCACTACAACGCGACCGACACGCCCGCTACAGGCCGTACCACGCGCGTCGAATGCCCGGGTCCTAGCGAATGACGGGGTGGCGAACGCGGACGGGACAACAAACGTCGACTATCATGGGGGGATGCTCCGCGCCCCGAACATCAAGCCTTTGCCCCCGGTGCCGACACGATGGTGGTCCCGCGGCCCATGGAGTTTCCGCCCGCGGTGTGAACGAAGACTTTTTTCGGGAAGGTGGGCGTGGCATGCCATGGCGTTGGTGATATGGGTGATTCTTGCTACGTCGTGCGTCAGTGGGGCCGACGCGCCCGGCGACGCCGAGCAGATTCTGACTTCGCACGGTCTGGTTCAGCAGGGCTCTCACTGGGTCACGGCCGACGAAGCGCGACTTGCCGCGGATCTCACCGACTTGCGGCGGCTCGACCGCCAGCATCGCCAGACGGCGGCAACGTTGAAACGGGAGTTGCAGCAGGCCGGTCAGCTTCGCGACCGCGTGGTGACGGCACGCGAGGAGGTCGACCGACTCAACGCGCTGCTCGACGGGGGCACGCTCAGCGGTAGTCGCTACAACGCGGTTGTCGACGAGGTCAACCGCCGCGCCGATTTCATCAATCAGCACGTGTCGTTGCTGGCAAGTCCGCTGGGAGTCGTGATCGAACCAAACGTGGCCCAGGCGGCCCGCCAACTCGTCGAGCAATACGGCGCGTTGAGTGCGGCGCTGGCCCACGGCCGGTACACGCTCGAGACGCTGGAAGACAGCTATGCGGCGCTGGCCGAGGACTCCCAAGTGGCGGCGGCACTTGAGCAGATCGACAACGGACGGCCTGGCGATGCGCGGCTGGGTCCGCTGCGGGACTACGCCGGTGACGCGCGTCGCCTTGAGCGGATGGCCGCGACGCTGTGGACCGCTGAAATTCCGCTGGCGGTCCTGGACAACCGCTCATTGCTGCCGGTTGTGGTCGAAGAGCGGGTGTTCGGCACGTTCGCCGTATCGAGCGATCAGGGTATCTCGATCGTGAGCAGCGCGTTGGCCGAAGCGGCGGGGATCGACGTCGAGCGAAGTGTCCCGCCGGTGAAATTGCAGGCATTCGGCGTGGGCGAACACGAGCTGTATCCGGCGACGATCCCGCGAATTCGCCTGGGTGGGCACACGGTAGAAAACGTCCGCGTTCTGGTACTCCCGGCCGATGCGGAGGAGATGT
>JAGQPT010000132.1 GCA_020426575.1 Planctomycetales bacterium | reverse complement strand
TCATCCGCCAGGTCCGCCGTGTGCGGAAGGATTTCGCTCATCCATGCGCCGCTCTCGCCGTGTTGCGAAAAGGCAAAGGGGGATCCGGCCAGCGGCAGGCTCGACTGATTCGCGCTCATACCCGTCAGCCGCTGCCCACCTCGCACCTCGGCGGGCAACTGTGTGCCGTGTTTTTCGTTGAGCAACGGCTTGTGATCGAACAGATCGATCTGCGACGGAGCTCCGCTCTGGAACAGGAAGATCACGCGCTTGGCACGCGGTGGAAAGTGCAGTTCCGTCAGCAGTCCCGGCGCGGCGCGCGACGCCTCCGGCTGCATTAGGTTTGCCAAGGCAATGCCACCGAAACCCATGCCGACGCGGCCGAGAAAGTCACGGCGACTGACTCCCCACGCCGAGTCGTATCCCGTGCAGAGGCCGCCTCGTGGCGACGTATTATCGTGCGTGATGCCATTACCCATGTGAATCTTCCGCCTTGCTGCGTCTTCCGGTCAACGTTTCATCATGCTCTCGTCGAAGCTCATCAATGCACCGGCCAACACACCGGCAGCGGCCACGTCGGGCGCCGCAAGCGATTCGCCCACCGCCGTTTTGCCGACTCTCACGTACTCGGCTGCTTTGGCTTCGTCGCGTTGGAAATACGCCAACTGTTCGTCGTGCATTGCCACGAGCACTTCAAGCTCGTCGGGCGAGGCGTGACGACCGGTGAACATGCGAAACATTTCGGCGGCCATCGCTCGTGCGTCACCAGGGTGCCTCGTCACCATGCGCTCACCCAGCACGCGAGCCGCCTCGACAAACTGGGGGCCGTTCAGCACGACCAGCGCCTGCAGCGGCGACGCAGTCCGCTCGCGTTTCACGGTGCAGACCTCGCGTTTAGCCGCGTCGAGCGCCATCATCGCCGGCGCCGGGGCCGTCCGCTTCCAGTAGGTGTACAGGCTTCGCCGATACAAGCCCTCGCCGTCGTCGATCTCGACCGGCTTGAACGAGTCGGCGACTTCGTAGGGACGCACCGGCTCGCCCCCCAGTTTGTCGACGAGCAGGCCGCTGACGCGCAGCGCACCGTCGCGGAGCATCTCGGCGTCCAAGCGGTAGCGGTCGTGCCGGGCAAGCAGGCGGTTGTCCGGATCGCTCTTACGCCGGTCGGGCGTCACGTCCGAATCTTGTCGATAGGTCGCCGACATCACCATCTGTTTGACGAGGCGTTTCACGTCCCACCCGTGCGCGATGAAGTCGCCGGCCAGCCAGTCCAGCAGCTCTGGATGCGTGGGAGGCTCGCCCTGGCTACCAAAGTCTTCGGGGGTACGCACCAACCCCTTGCCGAACAGCATCTGCCAGACGCGGTTGACTTCGACCCGTGCCGTCAGCGGGTGTGCCGGATCGGTCAACCAGCGGGCCAGCGCAAGCCGATTTCGCGGCGTATCGGCCGGCAACGGCGGAAACGACGCAGGTGTGTTCGCCGAAACCGCATCGCCCGGCGCGTTGTATGCACCGCGCTTGAGGACTGCCGCCGGACGTGGTTCGGCCAACTCGCGCATCACCATGATCTCGGGGGCGGCGTCCATCACCGCACCACGGTCTGTCCGCGCCTGTTTGAGCTGGGCCAACTGCTCGGCAAACGGCTCGTCCGCCGTCGCGAGGTAATAAGTGAACAGCTCATGCCGCGTCGCGTCACCGAGCGAATCCGCCTCGGCCACAAGCGCCGCTTCGAGTGCCCGCGTGCCCGCAAGCTGCGAGACTTCGAGCGGCGTCAGCTCACGCGCGAAGACCCGAAACTCGTCGACCAAACCGCCTGTGAAGCCGCGGTCACGGAACCGCTGGCCGATGGCGAGGTTGTCGCTACCGCCGCCGGTGATTTCGCGCGTGAGCACGTCGCGCACGACATCGCATTCGACAGGCTCACCGTCAATGTAGATGCGCAGGCCGTCCGCCCGACTCGAGCCATCGTACGTCACGCCGACGTGCAGCCACTCGCCCACGGGTATCGGAACGACGGTCACCACGCTCAGGGCGTTTCCCGGCCAAAAGTGGATAAGCGACGCTGTGAGCCGCCCGTCTTCGATGAGCAGTTGATAACCGCGGCTGCCAGCGTCGGTCCAGCCGGCCGATCGCCGATACACGACCGCCCGTTCTTTGACGTCGGGAGTTTGCATCCAGAGCGTCACACTGAAGGCGTCGTGGCGGGTGAAGTTGCCGACGTCAAGATCGACGCTGTCGTCGCCCGTGAGTTTCACCGCCTTGCCGATTTTTCCTGCCACGGCCTCGTTTTCGCCGGCGATGTCACCTTCGAAGTCGAGCCGAGCGACTTCACCGGGAATGAGCGGTTGCGACGGCCGCCCGTCGGCAAGCCAGCGCTCAAAGGCTTCGCGTCGGGCGTCGGCAAGTTGCCGCGTGGTGGCCTCGGCCGTGTTCACGGCGTCTTGCAGCTTTGCCAGTTTCGTCTTTGTTTCGTCATCGGCGAGCAGCAACGTCGGCGTCGGCACGGCCGGTGTGAAATACGAATACAACCCCGCTTCGTCGATATTGTTGAAGAAGGCGAAGAACTGATAGTACTCGCGCTGCGTGATCGGGTCGTACTTGTGATCATGGCACCGCGCGCATTCGAGCGTCAGCCCCATCAGGGCCGTACCAAATGTGTGCACGCGGTCGGCGACGTACTCGACGCGAAACTCCTCGGGCGTGCTTCCGCCTTCGACCTTCTGCGAGTGCAGGCGGTTGAACGTCGTGGCGAGTATCGCGTTTTCGTCCGCCTCCGGCAGCAGGTCCCCAGCGAGCTGTTGGGTGATGAAGTCGTCGTACGGCATGTTTTCGTTGAAGGCCCGAACGACCCAGTCACGCCATGGCCAGACGCGGCGGTCGCGGTCCACCTGGTAGCCGTAACTGTCTGCGTAACGGGCAACGTCGAGCCACTGACTCGTCATCCGTTCGCCGAAGGCGGAGCTTGCCAACAGCCGATCAACCAGCCGTTCGTACGCCCCCGGTTCCTCATCGGCCAAGAACTCGTCGATCTCTTCGAGCGTCGGTGGCAGTCCGGTGAGGTCAAAACTCAGCCGGCGAATCAGGCGTTCGCGGCCGGCCTCGGGCGTCGCGGAGACACCCGCCTCGACGTGCCGCGCCTGCACAAAGTGATCGATCTCGTTGCGGGGCCAAGCGGTGTCACCCACCGAGGGAACGTCGACCGGTCCGAGACTCTTGAACGACCAGTGCACGTCGAACGGTGCACCGGCGGCGACCCAGTCGCGCAGCAACCCCCGTTCGCGCTCGTCGAGGGACAGCCCCGAGTCGGGCGGTGGCATCCGCTCATCGGGAGCGTCGCTCATCACCCGGCGGAGCAGCTCGTTGTCTGCTTCGCTCGTTCCGTCAAGCACGTACTCGGCATCGTCACGGCGGTCCAAACGCAGGTCCGCCTCGCGGGCCTCTTCGTCTGGGCCATGGCACTTATAGCAGCGGTCTGAGAGTATCGGCCGAATCTGGCGACTGAAGTCGACCGGCGTACCGCCGGCAAATCCAACGCTCGCCACGAGACAGAACGTCACCGCCATCGCCAAAGTGGCGAGGGTTTGCTGCGTTGCGGCGGGCACAATCGGACGCATCGGATCTCGCCGGCAGTGGGATGGCGTGAGTCCCCAACGGGACCATGGGGCAGGACGGCGCGTGCGGCGACACCTGCCGCACGGCCTTTTCATTCTACTCGGTCACACGCGACGCGTGTACAGGCGCGTGTTTGCGGCGAGCAGGAACCCCGAAACGAGCAGTAACGACACTCCGCCCGGTTCGGGTATTGCGGCCGAGTCCAACGTTCCCTGCCGGAAGTGACCGGCCCATACGAGATAGTCGAGCCCGTCCACGACGGAATCGCCATTGAAGTCCCCGTTGGTGGGCGGTCCGGGCGGGTCAGCGGCCGGGTTGTCGCCGTACTGGCCTGCCCAAAGCAGATAGTCGAGGCCGTCGACGTGCCCGTCCTGGTTGCCATCGCCGGGCACGGCCAGGGCGGCCAACACCGTCGCTCGCATCTTTTCGGCGAGCATCTCGTGAGCAAACGTGGTTGGATGCAACTCGTCCCAGAACAGATACGTGTTCGGCTCGGCGACGATCAGGTTCGTGTCGTACGAACTGTCCCCCACGCTAAGGCCCGCCGCCGCCGGATCCGTCACGTTGGCGAACCCGTACACGGCGGGATTCGCCATGATGTCCTCGAACAGCGATGCCGTGTCGAATCGGATGAACGTCACCGTGGGCCAGCTCGTTTCCAGGCCGTCGAGTGCCGCCGCAAGCTGCGCGTTAAAACTCTCCGACAATGCAGTGGCCGTGGCTGCTGCTGCGGCGTCGCCGCTGAACCGGGGTACCGTTCCTAGCCTGGGCAAATTCGGCACGAGAAACTGCCGCGCACCGGCGGCGATCAATCGTTCGACGTCCGAGGCCAGACTGCCGACCGACGCACTCATGTCGGTCAAACCGTTGACGATGTCGTTGGCACCGGCAAACACCGTGTAGAGCGTATCCGCGGTGGCCGATCGCGAAGTGAGAAAGACGTCGACCTGTTCATCGACGTCACGGATGAAGAACCCTTCGAGTCCGGCGGTGCCCGAAGTCTGGGCGCCGCCGTAGGCGAAATCGTCGCCGCTGGTGCTGCTCGCCGTGAGCGGTCCCAGTCCCAACGCACCAGACAGGTATTCTGCGTACACTGGCCCGTTCGACACGCGACCATCGTAGTAATACGGTCCCGGCTGAGTGCCAAACGTTGCGCTGGAGATGTTACCCACATCGGAGAGGCTGTCGCCGAAGACGATAAGATCGTTGATCGCCGCAGCCGCTTGTGCGGCCTGCAGCACCGCCAGTACGATCGCCGTTGTCAGTGAACATAGGAGTGCTTGTGAGTGTCTGTTCATCGGTTACCTGAGGTATTCGTCACGACGTGGTCGTCGTTCCCAGTCGGATTTGACTGTCATCTCTCATTCTCAAATCACGGTCGAAACGCTGTGCCGTCGTTGATTCCTTGACAACATCACGGCCGATTCGCCTCGGCCCAATGCAGGTGCTTCGGTCCGCCGCCGAAATACGGATACTCGTCAAAGCTTTTGCCACCGCCCACGATCCGAGGATCATTACTCGCTCGCAACTCATCATCAAGCTGCGTCGCAAGCCGGTGTTTCACCTGGGTGTAGGCCGCATCGTCGGCTACATTGTCCATTTGCTCAGGATCACCGGCCAGATCGTACAATTCCTCGGCTGGGCGGTGTCCAAACGACAGTTCGTACAGGCGGCGGTGCGTGGCGTCGTCGTCTCGGTGCTCGATCATGTACGTCTTCGTCGGCCCGTTGTCGGTGTCGCCGTACCAGGTGCCCGGCAAGGCGGCCCGCTCATAGTGCGGCGTACCGTTGGGCCACCGCTCGGGTGCGAAGTTGCGCACGTAGAGGAAGTCGTCCGTGCGAATCGCCCGGCTGGGATAACCACCCATGTCGGGTGCCTCTTGCGACGGCACGTGGCGCTCTTTGCCTACCAACACGTGGTTCCGCGACGCCTCGATCCGCCCGGACCGCGCATCGGTCAACACGTTGATAAGACTGCGCCCCGTCACCTTGTCGCCGGGCGTCAGCCCCGCGGCGGCGAGAAATGTCGGTGCCAGGTCGGTGAGGCTGACGAAATCGTCGATGATCCGGTCCCCTGCAACACCACCTGCCGGCCAACGTATCGCCAGCGGCACGCGCGTTCCCGTGTCGTAGAGGTTGCTCTTGCCGCGCGGAAAAGGCATGCCGTGGTCGCCCGTCATCACGACAATCGTGCGGTCGAGCAGTCCGCGCTCTTCGAGTTCCGCAACCGCCCCGCCGACGAGTGCGTCGAAGCGCTGTACTTCCCAAACGTAGTCCGCGACGTCACCCCGCGTCACGTCGTTGTCGGGGAAACAGGCCGGCAACCGCACACGGGCCAGGTCCATGCCACTGGCGGCACCTGAACCCTCGTCGTAGGGGCGGTGTGGATCCTGGCTGCCCAGCCAATAGCAAAACGGCTTGTCGGCGTCGCGCTGGGCGAGGAACTCTGCGAACGAGCGGTACGGCCGTCCAGCGAGTTGCCGACCTTTTGTCTCGGTGCGACCTGGACCGTACGACTTGCCGCTCGTGCCCACTTCGTAGCCGGCGTCGTGGAGCAACTCGGGGTATGTCTCGAAGCGGTCGGGGAACACGCTCCAGAGATTCGCGCCCGGCCCCAGCCGCCAATGCCACTGACCGGTGAGAATTGCATTACGCGACGGTGTGCACGACGGCGATGACACATACGCCTGGCGGAACAGCACGCCCTCGTGCGCCAGGCGATCAAACGTCGGCGTCGCAACCACCGGGTCGCCATACGCGCCGGCATGGGGCCAACCCCAGTCGTCGGCGATGGCGAACAGGACGTTGGGGCGATCGTCACCGGCTGCCGTCCGCAACGTGCAGGACAGAAACACGGCGACAACGACGAACACCCACGGCATCAGGCGGCGGTACGGAAACACGGGCAAACAAGCTCCTCGCGAGTTCGGGCAACCGGTTCAATGCGAGAGCTGCTCGATCGGCAAGGGCTGCCGCGTCATTCCCGGGCCTTCAACGTCCACCTGCAGGACGGCCTCGCCGCCCGCCTCGAAGAACTCGATGCGCATCTCGTGTGGGCCGGCAGAGAGTTGCTTCTTGCCGTTGAGTTCGAGCAGACTGTGATCGCCGTCGTTGTCGACCACCAAGGCGTCGTCGATGTACAGCCGGCTGCCGTCGTCCGAATTGACGTGGAACGTGTACTCGCCGGCTTCTTTGACGTCCCAATCGCCTTCGAGCACCATCCCCCAGCCGTCGGCCCAGAACTGTCGTGACTCGACATCGAGATTTGTGGCCACGCCTTCGAACACGGGAGTCATTTCTGCAAAGTCCGGCATGCGCGTCCAGGTGCCACGGTACATGCGATAACGTAGGCCTGCTCCCGCTTCCACCGGCCGGTACGCTTGCGTGTCGGTCGTCGTGCCGTGTCCTTTGTCGTTGAACATCCGCGCTCGGACGGTTGTCTCTCCGGTGACCTGAAGCGGTGCAGCAAACACTTCCGAATCCGCAGTTGGCGTGCTGCCGTCGCGCGTGTAGCGGAGCGTGTACTCACCTGGCGTGTCGTGAGCACCAACGTCGAGCGAACCGACGAACTCCGGTGCCACGGTCTGGATCAACGGCATGCTCGTCGGCCGCAATGGAATGTTGCGCGTGCCGCTGAGGAACAGGTCTTCTTCTCCGTCAATCTCGAAACCGATAGTCCAGTCGAGCTGCAACAGGGCAGGGGATTCGGTGGACTCGGGCTGGCTCGATTCTACGGCAACTTCCACGGTTTGTTGACTGCCGGGCGCGAGTACCGCGTCGATCGTGTCAGGTACGAGCGTGATCTCGTGTGCGTGCATGAACTTCGCCTTCACGGTCATCGCGCGTTCGGATGGATTGTTGAGGGTCAAGTAGAGAGTCCCTTCGCGCACCGCGTCTTCGCCGTCCGTCAACAGCAGGTAAGGAAGTCGCGCACCGCGTGTCAGGGCCGTGGTCAGCGCGACGTCCTCCTTCGTTGTCACGTCATGCGGCAGAATGCCGTCGAGGCGGAGATTCGCCATCACGGGCCCTGCATCGCTCATCGTCACCCACGTGACGTGGTCGAATTCGCCGTAGCGCGGGCCCCGCAACTGCGATCCGCCACCGGTCGTCGCCAGGATGTAGTAGTTCGCGTTGTTCCGCCACTCGTGCAGATAGCGATGAAAATGCCCGGCGATGACCGTGTGGGGTCTGCCTTCCAGCAGGCCTTCGATCTTCGTGAACCCGTCCGGGTTTTCATAAAGCCAGAGCGGGTGATGCAGAAAGACGAACGTCCAGCGCACGGCGGCGTGCTCAGCCAGTGTCCGCTGCATGTATTCGACCTGTTCATCGGGAATGATGTAGCCGTGATCGCCGGTCGAGTCGAGCGCCAGGAACAGCACGTCTTTGTAAACGAACGAATAGAAGGGCACGCCCGACCGCTCTTTCCAAACTTCGCGCATCACGTCGTTGTTGATGTCGTGATTGCCCGGGATGAAGAAAAACGGCACCTTCAGCGGCTTGAGCACGGCGTCGAAGTCGGCCCACTCCTTCTCCAATTGCACCCGGTCCGAGGTGTTGCCGGGAATAAAGTCGCCGACGCTCATCACGAACTCGGGCATCAGCAGGTTGAGCTTCTTCACCGCGTCGGCGAACACGCCGGGCCGTAATCCGCCCGTGCGATCGCTCACGATCGCGAACTGAAAATTCATTGGATCGTTGTAGAAGTCGAGGCTCGTCCACGGCTTGATCGGCGTGGCGATGTCGCTCTCGAAGTGCTCGACCTTCACCTGCGCGTGAGCGAGGCTCGCTGTGCACCAACTGCAGGCGAGCAGAGCGGCGACGGTGCACAGTGTGCGTAAATGCTGCATCGTAGGACGT
>JAGQPT010000131.1 GCA_020426575.1 Planctomycetales bacterium | reverse complement strand
CGGTTGGGTGGACGGCCTCGACTACCTGATCTGGGCGAGCAACTTCGGCTCCCATCCCGGTGTGGGAACGGGACCTGGTAACGGCGACTACAACGACGACGGCGCGGTCGACGGCCTCGACTACCTCGACTGGGCCGCCAATTTCGGCACACACAGCTCGTCCGGCACATCGGTACCAGAGCCGTCGGCCCTGGTTCTGCTGACGTCGGCACTCGGCGTCGTGCTTTCCCGGCGACGGCGGAATTGATGGGGGCGGATCCGTCAGAAGGGGCAAACGAATCGACTATTCAGGCCAACGTGGTAACAGCAATGAAACACGTAGTACGCACCATTGGCATCGTCACCACGTTGGCGTTGGCCGTCGGGTCTGCACATGCGGAGCGCAAAGCGTACCACGTCACCGGTGAGTGGGACGTCGACGTCTTCTTTCCCTACGCCTCCAATCAATTTGATATCGTTTTCGTTTACGAAAACGAATTGGACTATCCTGCGTTGGTGGACGAAAACGACGTGCCACCGCCGACGGCGCACGCCGTTGACGCAACCGATTTTCTCGGTTCGCAGTTCGGCGACGACCAAAGTCGCTATCTGTTCAAGTCCTATCCCGTCCCCGACGTTCACGTACCCGACCCGACCGGCGATCCAGATCCGGCGGGCTATAGCGGCGTTAGCTTTCTCCGCTGGTACGCCGTTGGCGAGGAACTCGACGAGCAACTGGAGATGGTCTACACGCGTTCGCGGAAAACGTCGCAGGCTTCCGGTGAACGACCGATCACCCCGCTGGAAATCAAAGCCGTCAACGACCACGAACTGGATTTCATGGGCACGCCCCTGACCGCTGATTCAGTCTCTATCGTAGACAGCATGCGGATTTCGCCACTACTCGACACGCTTCGTCTACCCGCAGGTGTGAACGCCATCGAGGCGTCGCGACTCGAGATCACGTTTATCGATGTGTTCGGAACGACGATCAACGACAAATCGTTGCCGGCGTCGTTCGATATGTCCGACATCAACCCTCAGAACGGTTCGTTTTGGTCGTATCTGCAGCCCCAGTTGGGACCGGATGTCGTTGCTGGATCGATGGAGATCCACGAGATCCTGTTTGGTGACGCGAATCTGGACGGTGTCGTGGACGCCGCCGACGAAGCCATCTTCATGGCGAACCTGGACAACAACCGCGACGGGCTGGCCGACGTGGGTGGCGAGTTCGTCTATGAAATCGGGCAGATCGTCGACGATCCAAACACGCCGGAAACCGAACCTTCGCAGCCGATCGGTTACGCCACCTGGTTGTTGGGTGACTTCAACCTCGACGGCTTTGTCACCGATGCCGACGCAGTCTACTTCAACGTGGCGCTGCCGGGCGACGGCAACGGCGACGGCTGGGTGGACGGACTCGACTACCTGATCTGGGCGAGCAACTTTGGCACCAATCCAGGTGTGGGAACGGGTCCCGGCAACGGCGACTACAACGACGACGGCGCGGTCGACGGCCTCGACTACCTCAGCTGGGCTGCCAATTTCGGCTCACACAGCTCGTCCGGCACAACGGTGCCCGAGCCCGTGGGGTTTGGCCCACTGGGGCTCGCTGTGCTAAGCTGGGTGATTGCCCGCCGCAGTCGTCAACGGCAGCCGACTTGAGGCATACCTTCGGTTATCTATATCTATTCACGATCCATACACGTGCCGGCGCGATCGGGCTGAGTCCGGCAAAAGAATCGACGTTCGAATACGGTTACGCGAGAGGTGGGAGAGCAATGATTGTCACAACGGCACGGGAATTCCGTCACCGACGACGCCGTCGACGGGGGTTTACTCTCGTCGAACTGCTGGTCGTTATCGCCATCATCGGGATATTAATCGCGCTGTTGTTGCCGGCTGTGCAGGCTGCCCGCGAGGCCGCCCGTCGCAGTCAATGCATCAATAACCTGAAACAAATGGGGTTGGCGATGTTGGGGCACGAGGACGTTCACCGACACCTTCCGCATGGCGGCTGGCGCTACTATTGGATGGGAGACCCCGACCAGGGATTCGGCCGCGAACAACCCGGCAGTTGGCTCTACAACATCCTGCCTTACATCGAGCAAAACCAGGTGCACGATCTGGGCAAAGGCACAACTGGTTCGGCAAAGATGGCCGCTCTCACACAGATCGCCGGCACTCCGGTAGCGGTGTACAACTGCCCTTCGCGACGCAGCCCCATCGGCTACCCTGTTTATGGCGGCGGATCGAACTTCAATAACCCGGGTACCGGGGGCAAGGCAGACTATGCCGCCAACGGTGGTTACCTGCCGCGGCAGTTCCCCGAATTCAGCGGTTCGATCACGGATATTTCCGCATCAACTTGGACGGGTTGGAATCAACCAGGCATCAACCCGAAGAAATGTGACGGCGTGGTGGGCAGCGGCTACGTCGTCGAGTTGCGGCAGGTCACCGATGGCCTCAGCAATACCTACTTCGCTGGCGAGAAGTATCTCAATCCAGACAACTACAAGACGGGCAAGGACTCGGCCGACGACCAGGTTTACTTTACCGGATACGACAAGGATTTCGTGCGATTCACGACGTTCACGCCATTGGCCCCTTTGGCAATCCCGAGGCAAGATACCCCCGGCATCGCGCTGGATCACTCGTTCGGCAGCGCTCATTCAGCGGGCAGCAACTACGTGTTCGGTGATGGTCACGTTCGCTCGATTCCCTACAGCATCGACATGACGCTGCACAGTCGACTCGGCTCACGCAACGATGGTTTGCCCGCCGACGTGAGTAAGCTGTGAGCAACGACGACTTTCGTCCGTTCACGGATCGACGGCAAATGGTGTTCGCTACCGCTGCTCATGAGAATCGACGCCAAATGATACAACCTAGCGTGTTGGAAGTGCCAAGGTGTGACCGGCGGTTGTCGGCATTGGTTTGTGCCGTCTTGCTGGTGGCTGGGCTGATTCATCCCGCCGCTTGGGCCGACGACGCTCGCGAGCTCGAGCCGCAGACGCACATGGTGCCGATGAAAGACGGCATTCGGCTGGCCACGGACGTATATCTCCCGCCGGGGGCCGAACCGCCGTTTCCCACGATCCTGGCCCGCTCACCGTACGGCCGTGGACAGGGGGAGGGCGTGGCCCGCCGGTTCTGCGATCGCGGCTATGCCTTCGTGCTGCAGGACCTGCGGGGCCGCTTCGGTTCCGAAGGCGACGACGTCGTGATCTTCGGCAACGATGGATGGCGGGAACACACCGACGGCCACGACACGCTGGCCTGGATCGCCGCGCAGCCCTGGTCCGATGGCAAGGTTGCCACCTGGGGTGGCTCGGCACTCGGCGTGACGCAGAACATGCTCGCTCCCGGTGCCTCCGACCACCTCCAGGCCCAGCACGTCGAAGTCGCCTTCTCAGACATGTACGGCCAGGGCACGTACCAAGGCGGCGTCTGGCGGAAAGCCTTGATAGAAACCTGGCTCGCGGCCACCGGCATGACCGAAGGCAACCAGGAGATCTTTCTCTCGCACCCGGCGTACGACGACTTCTGGCGCAGCCTCAATCCCGAGTCTCGTGCCGCCGACGTCAACGCCCCCGGGGTCTTTATCGGTGGTTGGTACGACATCTTTCTGCAAGGCTCGATCAATTCTTTCGTGACGATCAACGGCCAAGGGGGCCCGGCGGCGCGTGATCACTGCCGCCTCGTCGTGGGGCCTTGGGCTCACGGCGGCTTCGACGAACTCACCTATCCCGACAATTCGAAGCACAGCCGGATGCCCGCCGCCGGCGACGCCCTGCGATTTTTCGATCATCACCTCCGCGGCCAGGCCAACGGCGTCGCGGACGACAAGGCCGTGCATTACTACGTGATGGGAGACCCCACGGTCGATGACGCGCCGGGCAACGAGTGGCGGTCGGCCGACAGTTGGCCGCCCCCTGCGGTTGCGACGCCGTGGTACTTCCACGCTGACGGCACGTTGGCCGCTGGCGATCCACCCGCCGGCGACGAGTCGGCGACGTTCACGTACGACCCGGCCAATCCGGTGCCCACCATCGGCGGTCAGAACCTCGCGCTCCCCAAGGGACCGATGGACCAGCGCAAGGCCGAGTCGCGCGACGACGTACTTGTATTTACGTCCGACGTGTTGGCCGAGCCGGTCGAAGTGACGGGCCCCGTCACCGCGCGGCTGTACGTCTCGAGCGATTGTCCCGACACCGACTTCACGGTGAAGCTGACCGACGTCTATCCCGACGGCCGCTCGATGCTGGTGACCGACGGCATCCAGCGAGCCCGCTTTCGCAACTCATCGAGCGAGCCGGAGTGGCTCGAGCCGGGCCAGGTCTACGCGATCGACGTCGATCTCTGGAGCACGTCGCTGATTTTTAACCGCGGCCACCAGATTCGCGTCGTCGTGTCTTCCTCGAACAGCCCAAGGTTCGAGACCAATCCCAACACGGGTCCCGACGTCGAAGCGGCTCCCCGACCGGCGGAAAACACGGTGCACCTGTCCAGGGATCACGCCTCGCAGATCGTGCTGCCGATCTACGGTGGTTGACTCGTCGGCGATGACATCGTCCGTCGAGTGCTGGACTGTGGCCGTGCGAGCCACGCCCAATCGGGCGGGTGTTGGTGACCCACCACTTTGGGTTAGAATGAACGCTGTCGGCCTCGCGTCGTGAGGCCTTTTTCGTTGAACAGCGCATTCGGAACCTGCCGTTGCTCGTCGGACCCATCTTGGCTCGGGAGGCGGTGACCGCGCCACGGCGGCTGCGGTGGTACGTCTCGCGATGTGTCTACTCAGCGATGTTGTTCCTGCTTCTCTGCACCGCCTGGCTGGTGTTGGCCGGCACGCAGTTGGTTCGCAATCTCGGCGACTTGGCGCTGTTCGGGCAAATGGTATTTGGCGTGCTGGCTCCGCTGCAGTTGGTGCTGGCCGTTTTTTTTTCCGCGCTGTTTGCCGCCAGCGCCGTGAGCCAGGAGAAGGACCGCCGCACCCTCGTACTGCTGCTGATGACCAGGCTGACGAACGTCGAACTGGTGTTGGGCAAGTTATTGGCAAGCATGCTCAATGTGTTGATGCTGCTGGCCGCCGCCGTGCCGATCTTCACGTTCATCCTGTTGTTTGGCGGCGTTAGCGTCGGGCAGGTCGTGCGGACCTTCGCTGTCACCGTGCTCACCGCACTGGCCGCCGGCAGTCTCGGCTCGCTGTTAGCGCTGTGGCGGGAGAAGACGTTTCAGGCCCTGGCGCTCACGGCTCTGGTCATCGTTGCTTGGACGGCCGCCTGCGAAGCGATAGCCGCCGGTGCCTTCGGCAACCAGTGGGGTGGCGTCACAGCCGCGTCGTGGGCCACGATTCTCAGCCCCTGGCGGGCCGTGTTGGCCGCTGGACAACCGTTCCCCCGTGTCGATGTCGGGCTGGCGGCGATTGGCGGTCCGGTCGGTGGGAATCTGCTCGTCGCTGCCGCGGCCACCGTGCTGCTCAACGCCTGGGCGATCTGGCGGGTGCGTGTTTGGAACCCCTCGGCGGCGGTCCGACGTGGTGCCGAAGAGGGCACGGTCCGCGAGAGCATCTGGGGCGCCGAACACGACGTCGCCCGAGCCGCCGCCGAACAACCGTCCAGCGAAGGCGCCGCTGCGCCCGCCATGGAAAGCGCGCCCAACACGGGCAGCGCGACCGCCGCTGCGTTGTCCGCCAGCAAACAACACCCGCCGAGCCGCCGAGTCTGGAACAACCCGATCATCTGGCGGGAGATCTGCACCTGGGCCTACGGACGTAAAATCCTGGCAATACGGTTCAGTTACTGGCTGCTGTTTGCGGCCGCCTGTGTCGCGCTGTACGTCGAGACAAACAGCGACGTCGGGCTGACCCGGCTGGGCGTCTCGAGTGTGATGATCCCGCTGTACGTGCTCAGCCTCGTGCTGGTCAACGCCATGGCGGTTACGTCGTTGACGACCGAGCGCGACGGTCGCGCCATCGACCTGTTGTTAGTCACCGACGTGACGCCAAAGGAATTCGTCTTCGGCAAGCTGGGCGGAGTGTTTTTCAACGCCAAGGAAATGGTGCTGCTGCCGATGCTGCTGACCGGATACCTCTGGTATGCCGACGTGATGGACGGCGAGGGTGCCGTTTACGTCCTCGGCGGCTTGCTCGTGATGAACGTGTTCGTGGCCATGCTCGGCTTGCACACCGGCATGGCTTACACCAGCTCACGGCAGGCGATCGCCACGAGCCTGGGCACGGTATTCTTTCTTTTTCTTGGGATCGCCACCTGCATGAGGATCATGGTGGCGTTCAGCGGCTCGTTCCAGGTGCAATTCATGCCGTTCCTGGCGATGAACCTGGGTGGCAGCGTAGGATTGTACGTCGCGCTGGGATTGCGGAATCCCTCGACGGCGATCGGTCTGGCCGCGCTGCTCTGTCCCTTTGCCACCTTTTACGCCATCACCAGCTTTCTCCTCGAATACACGTTGGCCGTCTTCATCGTCACGGTGTTGATGTACGGCTTCACGACCGCCGCGATGATGATACCGGCCATCTACGAGTTCGACGTGGCGACGGGAAGAACGACGCAGGGCGAAGAATGACGGCCGGGACGTGCTTGGCCAATTCGGCTCGGGCGCAACACCGCAGCCCCGGCCCGCGCCGTCGGAACCATTGAGATAATTTATCCAGGGAGACACAGAGACGTGGCACCGGCGCTCGAATACCCCCTGTCGCTGATGGCGATGGGCGTGCTGGTGCTGTTCTCCGGTTTCTTCTCGGCCAGCGAGGCGGCGTTGTTCGTGCTCTCGCGGCAGGATCGGCTGGCGTTTGTCGCGGGCAGCCGATCCCAGCGGATGGCAGCCCGTTTGTTGGCCAACCCTGACCGCCTGCTCACCGCCATCCTGTTCTGGAATCTGGTGACGAACCTGGTCTACTTTGCGATCGCCTCGATCCTGGGGCTGCAGTTGCAGACGCAGCATTCCAGCACCGAAGCGGGCGTCTTCTCGCTTGGATCGCTGCTGACGATCATCACCCTCGGCGAGATGGTCCCCAAGAACGTGGCCGTGCTCGTGCCGCGCGCCGTGGCGCCGCTGGTAGCGATTCCGTTGGCCGCACTGGTCAAGCTGGTCGATCCCGCCTTGCCGCTGTTCCAGGGGTGGAACCTGCTCTCGCGGCGATTGCTCTGGCCACAATTCGAGGCCGAAGCGTATTTGCAGACCGAGGATTTGGAACGCGCCGTACAACTGTCGTCGTCCGATGCGGCAGTCGTCGATCAAGAAGACACGGTGTTGCGAAACGTCCTTTCGCTGTCGTCGCTACGGGTTGACGAGTTGATGCGGCCGCGGCGGCACCTGCACGTCTATCAGCCGCCGGTGCACCGCGACGATCTGGCGGGGCGCGTACCGCCGAGCGGCTACCTGTTGGTCAGTGAACCCGACAGCGACGAAGTGGCCGCCGGTCTGCCGCTGAGCGGTTTGTCGAATCTGCCGGAGAAGCGGCTCGAACTACTTGCGGACGAAGTCATCTACGTCCCTTGGTGCGCGAGCGTGGCCAATGCCCTCGACGAGATGCGCAGCCGTGACCGGCAGGTGGCGGCCGTGATCAACGAGTTCGGCGAGACCATCGGCGTCGTCACCTACTACGACATCATCGAGACCGTCTTCACGACTCGCTCGAGCCGCAGCCAGCGCCTCTTCAAACGTCAGCCGATCCGGCAAGTCGACGCCGAGTGTTGGCAGGTGGGAGGCATGACGCGGCTCCGACGTCTGGCGAGGTACTTCAACGTCACCCTGCCCGAGACGCGCAGCGTCACCGTGGCCGGCGTGATCGCTGAACTGCTGCAGCGGCTGCCCCAGTCGGGCGACTTCTGCGACTGGGGGCCGTTTCATCTTGTCGTTGTGGACGTACCGGAACTGGGCGACCTGCGGATCGACCTCACGCTGCGTGAAGTCGAGGAGGAGACGCCGTGATCTGGTGGGCCGCCCTGTTGATGTGCCTGGGCGTAGCGAGCAGCGCGCTGTTCAGCGGCTCGGAGATCGGGCTCTATCGCACGCCGCGGCTGCGGCTCGTGCTGGACACGATGGCCGGCGACCGCATCGCCGGCGGCTTGTTGTGGCTCGTGAATCATCCCACGTTGTTCGTTGCCACGATTCTGGTCGGCAACAACTTGGCCAATTACCTGGTTTCCTTGGCCATCGTGCTGGCGACCGATACATTCTTCACCCACGGCGGCGTCTGGGTGGAAGTCGCGGCGCCACTCGTGTTCTCGCCACTGCTATTCGTTTACGGCGAACTTTTTCCCAAGAACCTCTTTTTTCAAGCCCCCTCGCGACTGTTGCGCAAGGTGGGGCCCGTGCTGTTGTCGTGCGCTATCGCCTTTCTGCCGATCACAGTGTTTCTCTGGTTGTTGGGCAAGCTGATCGAACTGCTGTTGGGCGAATCGCCCCAGCGCGTGCAGCGCAGCCTCGCGCGCGCCGAGTTACGGGCCGTCTTCGAGCAGGGGCAACAGGTCGGCGTCTTACAGCCGGCACAACAACGCCTGGCCGAAGGGCTCTTCACGCTTGCCGGTGTGCCCGTTTCGCGGTTGGCGACGCCGATCGGTCGCGCCACCAAGGGCCGCGACGACATGGGCCGCGGCGAACTCATCAAGCTGGCCCAGCGGCAGCGGGCGCCGCTGCTGCTGATCGAAGAGTCGGCCGGTGAGCGGCGGCTGCTCGGGTACGTGCGGCTGATCGACCTGGCCCTGGGCGGCAACGACCGAGAGTTGCCGCTGCGGTCACTGATCAGTGTGCCCAATCACGAGTCGGCGGTCGCGGCGCTGATGCGACTGTTCGATGCCGGTGCGCCGCTAGGCCGCGTCGTCGACGAAAACGGCCGCGTCGTGGGCATCGTCACCCAAACGGCGCTGACCGAGTCGATGTTCCGCGGCTCGCGATGAAGGCGACGGGTAGTGTTCTCGCACTGATTCTGTTGCCGTCTAACGGTGATAGCCCAGCGTACGCAGCACTTCGAGCATCTCGTCGTGCGTGATGTAGCGGCGACGGTGCTGCAGCTTGTAATGGTCGACTGCTTCGGCGAACTCGCGGCCGGCCGGGGTCAACTCGTCGTGGGTCGATGCGAACTGGCGTCGCTCGGCGCCGGCAAAGCGCGATCCCGAATCACCCTGGCGACGCTCGACGAGCGGCGCTTGGGACGTCGTGGTCTGGAAGTCGGGCGAGGTGGAGATGGTCATGTCAATGCTCCCGGCGCCATAGGGACGCCAAGCTGTAGGTGTCGCGGCCGTCGGTGAACCGCCGGGTTCACAATGCCGATATGACCGTTGCCCAGGTGACACGCATCGTGGCGACGCCCGTCGGCGCGACACGTATTCCGCCGGTCCACGATCTGCCGCGATCGGTCTGTGCAACGTTAGGCCACGCGGAGCGACCGGTCAAAACTCTCGGTGGGCCTGTCTGGTCGGCGGGGCCAGACAAGTATATGGCGCCACGGTCGGCCGAGCGCAACGACCTGGCCCACCATGCCGTAGCGTCCGCACAATCGCTGCGACCGGTCGCCAGGTGGTGAGGTTCAGCGCAGTGAGCCGGTTGGGGCGGAGGCTGACTCGGCGTCGACACGCTGGACGGTGCGCATCGCGTCGGGATGCTGAGGGAAACGCGCCAACCCGGCCGAGGCTGTCTGCCGAGCGTCGGCGAGCCTGCCGCTTGCCAGTTGCAACTCGGCCAGCTGCGCGTACATCTGGGCCGTGGCATCGGGGCGGTTGCTGGCCTCGGCCAGTCGCGCGGCGGCGTCTTCCTCTCGGCCCAGTGCTTGATAGGCCAAGCCCGTCCGCGCCAGCACGGCCGCCGGTGCTTCGCCCGGTGGATAGAGCGCGGCGAGCGAGTGCAGATTCGCCAGGGCCCGGCGCGGCTGGCCCAACTCGGCGTAGAGGTCCGCTATCTCCAACAAGATGTCCGGGTCGCTGGGCGCGAGGCTCAACGCGCGGTGGTACTGCCCGAGCGCCTCGTCGGTGAGACCGGCGCGATGCTTGATGCGGCCCCGCAGCGCCCACACGGCGGCGGAATCCGGTGCGCGGTCGACCGCCTCGTCGGCCAGCAGGCTCGCCCGGCCAAGTTGATTCATTTCCAGCCGCATCTCCGCCAGCCGGACATAGAGCGTGGCGTCGTCGGGCGACAACTTGATGGCGTCGTCGAGTTGCCGCGTCGCGCCAATGCGATCACCGCGGTGCCAGAGTGATTCGGCATAGTGTCGCCGCGACTCGGGATCGATGTCACACGAGGCCACGGCGGCTTCGAGCGACTTCTCGGCCGTTTCCCAATCGTTCTGTTCCATTGCCGCGATGCCGCGTTGTGTGAGCTGGCGGCAGTTCAACAGTGACTCGGCGCCAGGACCATGCTGGGGTGTCATGCGACACCCGGCAGCCAACGGACTGAACAGCGCGGCGACGACGAGCGTCGCGGTCCACGTTTTCGGCGCGCGCGTCGACGTCACGATGCGGACGACGGATCGTTGGCTCGCGGAAAGTCCGTGCATGGGCGTTGGCGACGTGACGCGCCGAGACGAGTGAAGTCGATGTGTGCAACGAGCGGTGACGAGTGTCGGGCCGCCAGCGAGGAGCGTTTCGATCGAAGTCTGAGGCGGCAGGGTAGCGGATGGTAGCAGCGACGCGCGGTGGTCACAAGACGAAGATCGCCGGCGTCACGCGTCGGGGCTGCCGACAATCTGGTGGGTTGCGGGCATTATGGTACAGTGAGTAAACGACGTCGCCGGCAATGAGCGCATCCGCTAGCAAGTCCACGGTGGCAGCCGGCCGTTGCTGCTCGCACCGCGAATCCGAAAGAGCCCATGCCTAAGAAGTACGACGAGCAGGGAATCTCCTTCCAGTATCCGGACAATTGGGAACTGGAGGAGGAAAACGATCACGAAAGCGGTGTGCTCAGCGCCACGGTGTTCAGTCCTGGCGGTGCCTTCTGGTCCGTGATTCGTCATCCCCAGATGACCGAGCCCGAAGAGGCCGTGCTGCAGGCCGTCGACGCGCTCAGCGCGGAGTACGACAGCGTCGAGCGGCACGCGGCCCAAGAGACCGTCGGCGACGTGACACTCGACGGCTACGACCTGGGGTTCATCTACCTGGACCTGACCAACACGGTCCGTGTGCGCGGCTTCCGCGGCCCAGACGCCACGATCGTGCTCTACACGCAGGCCGAAGACCGCGAACTGGCCAAACACGCGGCCGTGTTCGCCGCGATGACGCAGAGCCTGGTGGATTCGTTGTATTAGGCGGTAGGGGTTTAGGCTGTAGGTGTTTTGGCACGGTCTCCACGCGTGCCCTAAACACCGACAGCCTAAACAGCTAAACACCTAACAAAGATCAGGCTGGCTCTGGCGGCGCGATTTCGGGTACAAGCGGAAGATGATTGACATGTGAACTCATGTTCAGTATTATTCTTAGGAGGGTCACCCGCATGAGCGCCAGTTCCAAGATCGAGTGGACCGACACGACCTGGAACCCGCTGCGCGGTTGTACCAAGGTGAGCCCTGGCTGTGCGCACTGTTACGCCGAGACGTTTGCCGAGCGCTTTCGCGGCGTGCCGGGGCATCCGTATGAGCAGGGTTTCGATCTGCGCTTCGTGCCGGAGAAGTTGACCGAGCCGTTCACGTGGTCGCGGCCGCGGATGGTATTTGTCAACTCGATGAGCGACTTGTTTCACGAGTCGGTGCCGGATGACTACATCGCGGCAGTGGTCGAGGTGATGGTCCGCGCCAACTGGCACGTCTACCAGGTGCTGACCAAGCGGTCCGAGCGGATGCGCGACCTGCTCAAGACGCGCCTGCGCGATGCCGCCCGCCAGCAGCACATCTGGTGGGGCGTGAGCGTCGAGAACCGACGGCACGGCCTGCCGCGTGTGGCCCATTTGCGGGCAGCGCGGACGAAGATGTCGTTCCTTTCGATCGAACCGCTGCTGGAACACCTGGGCGAGATTGACCTCAGGGGCATGGACTGGGTCATCGTCGGCGGCGAAAGCGGACCCAAAGCGCGGCCCCTGCGTCGCGCCTGGGTCGTCGACATCCGCCGCCAATGCCGCGCCGCCGGCGTACCGTTCTTCTTCAAACAATGGGGCGGCGTACGCAAAAAAGAAACCGGCCGGGAACTCGACGGGCGGACGTATGATGAGTTTCCGGTTCAAAGCTGCGCACCAGTGGCGAGTTCCGATGTGAGAATTGAGATGATGGAACAAATCCAGGTATTGTGGCCAAAGAGCACAAGTCAATGGATCGAGCAAACAGCTTGATGGGCAAATGAGCGACGAACACCACACATGGAAGATTGGATCAGAACCACCGATCATTCGTCCTCATAGTCTGGCGAAGCACCGAGTGTTGAGGGCGTATCTGGAACGCTATGTTGCGACTCTGACGAAGAATCCGCGTCAGGACGTGTTTCGTCTCACCTTAGTAGATGGATTCGCGGGGGGCGGCAAGTACACAGACAGTCGAAGTGGAGATGAACGACCTGGTTCTCCCATCATCATGCTTGAGGCGATGGAACGTGCTGCTGAAATAGCTCAGCAGACGAGATCAAAGCCCTTTAACCTGGACGTAAACTACATTTATATCGAGAAGAACCCCGAGGCACTTGAACACCTTCGTGCGGTGCTCAACGCATCAAAATATGCGGGCCTACTCGGCAATCAAATCCGTTTGCTTGACGGTGAGTTCGTCGCGCTAGCGCCAAACATCATCAAACTCGTCAAGGGGCGCGGGCGCGCGGGACGAGTGATCTTTGTGCTCGACCAGTGCGGGTACACAGACGTGCCATTCCCAACGCTCCGTAGTATTCTCCACACCTTGCCTAATGCCGAGGTGATTCTCACATTCGCAACCGACTTTCTGATCGACTATCTCAGTGAGCACGCGCAGACACAACGAACTGCGGAAAAGGTTGGCCTTTCAATGCCTCCCTCACTGATCCGCACGGCCAAAGAGGCTCGAAATTGGCGCCGAATAATACAGTTCTCTCTGCACGAACAGATTCCTCACCAAACAGGCGCTAAGTTCTATACACCCTTTTTCATCCGCTCGGCAGACTCTCATCGTGACTTTTGGCTGATCCACTTATCGGGCCATTATCGTGCGCGAGATGTCATGGTTGGACTTCACTGGGAGCAATCGACCGATTTTGCTCACTACGGTCGGTCCGGGTTGAACATGTTGGGTTATGACGAGCGCAGAGACGTGAATCTAACCAGCCAAAAGATGCTTCCCGGGTTCTACTTTGACGATACCGCTTTCGCCTCAAGCCACGATGCGCTGCTCGATCAGCTGCCAGAAAAACTCTACGACCTTTCTGACGGAATGCCTTTCGGCGAGCTCTTTTCCGCGCTCACTAATGAGTGTCCTGTGACGGCAGAAATAATGAAGAACGTGCTCGGTGATTTGTCTAAGGAAGGCATAGTAGAAGTCCGCGACAAGACGGCGACGACAACGCGCCGGGTTGGAGTTCAACACGATACGGACATCATCATTCCAAGTCGCCAGAAACGACTTTTTCTACCGTGATCCGATGTACCGCAATCAGCCGGGCAGTTCATTGATTATCGGCATCAACATCGCCGGCGCTGTTCATTAGATCGTTCTTCTTTCGAAACTCTATCGCAGCCTTCAACTCCTCCGCCTTACGTCGAAGGTCGTCGCTACTGATTCGGCGATCGCTTTTCCTAGGAGAGTCGGGCCCGACTGTTTCGGTTGGTGGCAGGATAATCCTCCTAAGGATTGTGGAGATGCAGCCCTCACCTACCCACCCAACAATTCCGGGCGGAATTTGCCCGTGCCCGTGATGGGCATCGGGCGGCCGAGGGTGTCGGGGACCGTGGTTTCTGGGTCGATGCCCAAGAGGTGGAACGCCGTGGCGAGCACGTCCTTCGGAGAGACGGGCGTGTCGATGACGTCACCGCCGACCTTGTCCGTCGCGCCGACGACGTGGCCGCGGGCCATGCCACCGCCGGCGTAGACTTGTGAGTAAGCGCGCGACCAGTGGCCGCGGCCGCCGCCCTTGGCGTCGTCGATCTTAGGCGTGCGGCCATGTTCGCTGATCACCAGCACCAGCGTTTCCTCCAACATGCCCCGTTCCTCCAGGTCGAGCACCAGCGCGGTGAATCCCTGATCGAACACCGGCAGCAGATAATCTTTCAGGCGGGCGAAGTGGTTGATGTGCGTGTCCCAACTGCCGGCGTTCAGGCCATACGCGTCCCAGATCACGGTGACGAACTTGCCGCCCGCTTCGACGAGCCGCCGGGCCGCCAGGCACGATTGCCCGAACAGCGTCATCCCGTAACGGTCGCGCACGGCGTCGGGTTCGAGCGCGTAGTCGAGCGCCGTGTGGATCTTGCCCGAGGTCAACAGCGAGTAGGCCATCTGCTGCTGGAGATCGTAGGTGTCGATGCGCTCGTGCTGCTCGAGCCAGCGGCGCGACTCGTCGAACTGTTTGAGCAACGCTTGCCGCAACTTGAAACGCCCGGCGGGTACGTCGTCATGCGGACGGCCGTTGCCGGCCAGTTCTAATTTGTCCGTCGGCTCGATCGACAAATAGGGATCGTAAAACTCACGGCCTGTCACGGCCGGCGCGAGCCGCGTGCCTTTGGCTGTGAAGTCGGTGTAGACCGGATCGTAACGCGTGCCGAGAAACGCGCCGTATGGCCCGGCCAGTGGCGGGTATTCATTCTTCGAGCCCATCACGAAGGGCAGGGCGATGTTCCGCGGCATCTCAGGCAGCCGGCCGCCCGAACGCTGGTCGTCGAGGTAGTCAACGATCGAACCGATGAACGGCCACTGACGCTTGTCGCGTGGCTTGGCTTCGATCTTGGTATCGACCTCCGGGATGCCGGTCGTGGCATAGACGGTCCCGTGCAGCGGATACGGATGCGTCAGCGAGCGGACGAACGTAAGCCGGTCAGCGA
The DNA here is from genome assembly GCA_020426575.1 of Planctomycetales bacterium. GTDB lineage: Bacteria > Planctomycetota > Planctomycetia > Pirellulales > JAEUIK01 > JAGQPT01. The sequence continues at coordinate 2,654 of JAGQPT010000131.1, read as the reverse complement.
TGGCGGCCGTCTGCGGCAGGTGCTCGCAAATGTTGACGCCGGGTACAGCAGTGGGGATCGCCTGCATCTCGCCCTGGACTTCAACCGGCGCTTCGGGCTTGGGGTCGAACGTTTCGTGCTGCGCCGGCGAGCCGTACTTGTAGATCAGGATGCATGACTTCGCCTGAGCGAAACGTGGCCCGGCGTTGTCGGCAGAAGCCTCCGCCTTCGGCAAACGCAGCAGATGACCGAGCATGAAGCCGAACGCACCGAGCCCGCCGATGTGCAATAAATCGCGGCGAGTGACACCGTCGCAGAGCGTTTTGCGATTGCCGAAGATACGCAGCATGAGGTTTCTCCGCTGGCGACCCGTGCTGGTCGGTGCCGAATCGCCGGGACCGATCGTATCGCACGGCCGGATCAAATGCCAGTTTTCTTGGTGGTCCGAGATTCGCGGAGCGGTGATCGATGTGGTGCCGACACTGGGGAATCAAGAAGGGCGCGAAAAGGGCCAAATCGCGAACGTCGTGGGATCGAGAATGGGTGACTAATCGCCCAAGCGTCGGACAACCTCATCACCCATTTGGACGGTCGTCAAACCGCCGCCGAGGTCGGGGGTGGTCTGGCCGGCGGCGAGGGTTTGTTCGACGGCGCGGCGGATGCGCTCTGCGGCCGGGGCTTCCCCCAGCCAGTCGAGCATCATCGCCGCGCTGAGCACGGCCGCCACCGGATTGGCGATGCCTTGACCGGCAATGTCCGGCGCCGAACCGTGCACCGGCTCGAACATGCTCGGCGCGGTGCGCTCCGGGTTGATGTTCGTGCTGGCCGCCAGTCCGAGTCCGCCTCCGACAACCCCGGCCAGGTCGGTGAGCAGATCGCCGAACAGGTTCGAAGCCACGACGACGTCGAAGCGCTCGGGGCAGCGGACCATGTTCATCGCCGCGGCATCGGCGTGCTGCCGATCGCTCTGGATGTCGGGGAACACCGAGCGGATCTCCTCGAAGATGTCGTCCCAGAGGCCGTAAGCGTAGCGCTGGGCGTTCGACTTGGTGACCATCGTGAGCCGGCCGCGGCGCTTCGACGCCATGTCGAAACCGAAACGGAGGATGCGCTCGATGCCACGGCGGGTGTGCACGGCGGTCTGCAGGGCGAACTCGTCGGGCTGACCCTGGTGATGGCGATTGCCGAGGTCGACGTATTCGCCTTCGGAGTTTTCCCGCAGCACGACCAGGTCGACCTCGTTGGGGCCCTTGTCGCGGAGCGGACCGGTAACGCCGGGGTAGAGCTTCGAGGGCCTCATGCAGATGTACTGGTCGAACGCCTGGCGGATCCGCACCAGCGGCGCGAGGGTGACGTGATCGGGCAAAGTTTCCGGCCAGCCACAGGCGCCGAGCAGGATGGCGTCGTAGCCGCGCAGCGTGTCGAGATAGTCATCCGGCACGACGCTGCCGTGCTCTGCATGGTATTGGGCACCCCAGGGGAGATGGTCGAGCGCCAGGTCGAAGTCGCTGGAATCGGCGACGGCCTGGAGAACTTTGACGGCTTCGGCGGTGACGTCGACGCCAATGCCGTCGCCGGGATAAACGGCAATGCGGTGCGTGGTCATGGACGGGCGAACCTCGGGCAGTTGATAGCGGAAAACGTGTCGGCCGGTTGCCGGCCGGGGGCGTCGATTTTGGTCGTGATTGTAGGGTTTACAAGCCGGCGCGTCGCGGTGTCGAACGTCGTTGCGAGGAGATTCGGGCGATAACCTTGCTGCCGCCCGAGAAAAACGGGCGGCGGCTACTGAAGCCGGCGCGAGTCGTCGCCCTTTGGCACGCTGCGTGCATATAGGTCTTCACGTTGTGAACCAACGTTGCCGACGCTCAGTCGAAACTTTTCATCGAGCACGCCTGAGCAAAACGTCTCCTCGGCACGAAGGTGGAACAGGGGCGTGGTTAACCGCGGGCAAGTGAGTGTGGGACAATCCTGGGCCAGGGGCAAACAAGGTAAACTTTTCCGATCGAGTTCTCCAATCGACCGAAAGCGAGTGTACCTGGAATTGACGAAGTTCGAGCAAAAGCAAGTCGTGGATCTTAGCAGCTTGTCGCCTCCTGCGGGTGTGCGACAACCCGACGCGTGACAACCACGCCGCGGTGATGCCCGTTTTCCACGGCAGAGCGCGAGCCTGACCGGTCGTGAGTGGGTCGACCAGTCAGGCTCTTCTTATGCGCTCTCACATCTTTGTCGCTCAGTCTGCGAAGCGTGAAGCGGGACCTCGGGACGGCCGGCGCAGGCGCGCTCGAGCGCGGTGGCGCGGAGGTCCACGCGATGGGCTTGCGCGATGGTCCTTGCACGACGGTCCTTGCACGACGGTCCTTGCGTGACGGGCCACTGCGCGGCGCTTCTGTATTCGCGTATTGCCGCGGTGCCCTGCATTTGCCTGAATCAGTCGTACAGGGGTGGGAGCAAGTTGGCCGAATGGTCGAGATCGGCCGTCGAGTTGGCGGCGTGCGGCGTGCGGCGTGGTGTGCGAGGCTTGGTGGTATGTCCCGCCGGGGCGATGACTCTATTAGCCAGTGACGCTCTTTGGTCAGTGACTGTTTTGTACTGGCACTCATTGGTATTCACCACCAGGCGAAGCGGCTAACAGGCAAGACCGGACCCTGTTAGCTATTACGCACGCAGATCGCCTT
>JAGQPT010000130.1 GCA_020426575.1 Planctomycetales bacterium | reverse complement strand
GGCTTGCCACATTTCCAACTGGTTGATGGCCGTCGAGGGGAGGAAGTCGCAGCCGACGACCCAGGGCTGCCCGGCATACCAGCGGTTGGCCTCATCGCTCGTCCAACGCTCGCGGGCCTCGGATGGTGAGGCGAAGAGTGTGTAAATGACGGCCCAAAGACAGACTCCCACGATTCGTTTCATCGTCAGTTACCTCGATCGGTGTGGTGCGCCGAAGATGCGTTTCTCCCGGCCCGGATCATACCATGAACGGCATCCGTGTGTTTCCCGTAGGACGCCCATTGTCGACACATGGTACAATGCCGCGGCGGTCGACTTGAAGGCGCCGAATGCGATGGACGAAGCGGGAGAGCGATACTCATGGGCAAGTCCGACGTCGAAACCATCGTACACCGCGATCGACGGGTTCGCCGCGACGTGTTTGTCGGTGCGGTGCTCGGATGCATTTTTCTGCTCTGGGGTGCTTTCCGGCAACTCGGCTTTGCTTGGGCCAACGGAACGGCGTTCGTCGTGATCCTGTTGGTGGCCGCGCTCTGGTTAGTGATTACGCTAGTATCTCAGCGACGCCTGCGTTTTGGCATTCGGGGGATTCTGGTGCTGACGGCGTTGGCGGCGGTCTTGTTTGCCGCGTTGGGACAACGATGGTACGAAGTGCAGAGCCGCCGAACGGCACTCGCGGCCATCGAGGCAACCGGTGCCGAGGTGAAAATGCAATGCTGGGTGACTCGAGATGCATGGCAACCGCCGGGTTGGCTCGTCTCTTCTGTGGGAGTGGGCTTCTTTGCTGATCGGTGGAGTCTGCAAATTAGTGGAACGAACATCGACAACGAGGCGCTCGCGAAGTGTGATCTGAATGGATACTCGAGTATCAGTATCAATGCGTCGAACTTCAACGACGATGGCGCGGCGGCGCTGGACGGGCTCACTGAGCTGGCATCGCTCTCACTGAATGACGTCGCGATGACCGACAAGGGGCTGGCTCATCTAACGACTTTTCGCAATCAGGCGGATATCAGCGGTGAAGGCCTAAAACACCTTGCTGGCCTCGACAGGCTGCACAGTGTGCACTTAATCCGAACTCGGGTTACAGGCGAAGGGTTGATGTACTTGCGCGATGCCAATCGACTCACAACGCTCTGGCTCACAAACTCAATGATCACTCGCGAGGGAGCCGCGGGGATCGCGAGTCTAGAATCACTACGCGAACTCAATCTCAGTGGATCGTACATTGGAGAAGCCGAAGTGCCGTATTTGGTGAGCCTCAAAAACCTTCGCACGCTAAACCTTGATGGCACCGACGTGACCGACCAGAGTATGCCGCATCTCGCACAGCTTCCATATCTGGAGCATCTCGCGTTGGGGCAAACGCTCGTCTCCGACGCAGGCCTTGTCCATCTGGAGGAACTTCGCAAATTGAAGACGGTCAGCCTCAACGACACCAATGTGACGCCCGAGGGCGTCACCCAACTGCAGCAAGCACTTCCAGCCTGCAAGGTGTCGTTCACAGTGGTGCAGTCTCCTCCGGCGTCGATGTTTCGGCGTCGCGAGAATTAGCCTGTCGAAGTGCAGTTGTCACTCTCCCTGCCACGTCGACCGAAGCTTGGGCGATTCTCGGGTGGGATCGTGTTCTCACCATGTATCGGCGTGCGTGTGTCGTCCGCATTCTGCCGGTGTCACGAGAAGATGTCACGGCAGATCGTGGAGGATCGCGTGTGGCTTGGGTTAGGTGCCGCCGGGTGATGACGGTCGCGGCAGCGCGATCGAATTCTGCGTAGGGATGGCCGGCGCGGGCATTCCCACGCCGGCGCTGGGACCGATTCGCGTTGCGGGCCCGGCCGATCTTGTTACGCTAAGGAGTTCACCAGGTGGAGCGTACCACGCGGTGACGAGCACGGCGTTCCGGTGCCGCGCGTTCACGCGGGGCCGCTGATTGATCCTCTTATCGGGCCATAGGGAGAAGCCATGTCGATCAACGAGTCGAAGATGCACGAGTTGTTGGGCAAGATGGTCAGCGACATGGGAGCGGCGGCGGTGGCTCCGCTGGTGATCCTGGGTGACAAGTTGGGGCTCTACCGCGCACTGGCCGGCGACGGTCCGCTCACGACCGAGCAATTGGCGGACGCAACCGGCACGACGGAACGTTACGTGCGCGAATGGTGCGCCGCGCAGGCCGGGTCGGGCTACATCAGTTACGACGCCGATACCGAGCGGTTCAGCATGACGCCGGAGCAGCAGGCCGTGTTCGCCGACGCGGAGAGTCCGATGTGCATGACCGGCGGTTACTATTCGATCGCCTCGATGTTCGTCGACGAGCCGAAGATCACGCACGCCTTTCAGTCGGGTGAAGGCGTGGCCTGGGGTGATCACAGCTCGTGCCTGTTCTGTGGCGTCGAGAAGTTCTTTCGGCCCGGCTACCAGGCGAACATTGTCTCGGAGTGGCTGCCGGCGCTGGACGGCGTGGTTGAGAAGCTCGAGCGGGGCGCGAAGGTTGCCGATGTCGGTTGCGGCTTCGGCGCCTCGACGCGGATCATGGCTCGGGCGTTTCCCAACTCGGATTTCGTCGGCTTCGACTTTCACGAGCCGTCGATCGAACACGCCACCGCCGAAGCGGCAGCCGCGGGTATCAGCAATCTTCGTTACACCACCGCGGCGGCGAAGCACTTTCCCGGCAGTGACTACGACCTGGTCGTGCTGTTTGACTGCTTCCACGACATGGGCGACCCGGTGGGTGCCGCCGCGCACGTGTTGCGAGCGCTCAAGCCCAACGGGACGATGATGTTGGTCGAACCGTTTGCCCACGATCGATTGGCGGATAATCTCAATCCGATCGGGCGGATGTTTTACAGTTTCTCGACGATGATCTGCACGCCGGCATCGATCAGCCAGGAGGTGGGGTTAGCCCTGGGGGCTCAGGCCGGCGAAAAGCGGCTCGGCGACGTCGTGAGCGAGGCCGGCTTCACGCGTTTTCGCCGCGCCGCCGCCACGCCGTTCAATCTCATTCTGGAAGCGCGGCCGTAGTCCGCTCCGCCGAACTTCCATCTCGACGGCGGGATCGACTGCGTTGCGTAACTCATTTGCCGTCACGATCGTCAGCGCTGGCGCAACCACACCGGTCGTGTCACCCCGGCTGGCGTTCTGGCCGGTCGCGTCTCCGGCCCACCCCCCGACGTTGGCCGTCGCGTCGTACGGTTGACGGGGCGAGCTGAGCGGCGACGCCAGTGGCCCGGTGCTGCGCGATCGCGCCGTTGTGAGGATCGAACCTTTCCGTCCCACGTTCGGTGCAATGACTCTGCTGATATTCTTTATCGCGATTCTGAATCTCTACTTGGGCTACGCGCTCGCGGTACGGCTCGGAAGCAGCGTCCCGAGGGCTGAGCTGATCGCCGTGGCGGCAGTGCCGCCCGAGTCGGTCGACGGGGGTGACGTCGCGGCCGGCAATGAGGATGACGCAGCGGACGCGGATGTCGTCGACGCCGCGGAGGTGAAGGAGTCGCAGCCGCCGGCGCCTCATGAATCGGCACCCGTGATACCCGAAGACTGGTCGGAGTTGCTCGCCGACACGATGCTCACCGACTCGTTTGTGGAAGCGGCGGTGCACGTGTTGCGCCTCGAAGTGGGCGACTACCGCAACGCGCTGGTGGCGTTGGAGAACCGGGCGCGGCAAATGTGGGGACACCCGGACCGGGACGAGATGGTCTCGATCGTGACGGCACTCGACAAGCTGAACGCGGACTGGCGCGCGAAACAATCGGACGCCGCCACTCACCTCGACGCCAACAAGGGCAACTTGGGGCCGCTCATGTACCTGGGCGACAGTATCGAGACGGTGCTCATCGACCAAGGCGGGGCGATTGAAGCGGCGACCCGCACGCTTGCGGGACTCGAGCTTGCCGGCGACCTGGCTGTGGACTATGAACGCCTGCTCGACGAGTTCGGCGCGCTGCTCGATCTGGCCCACAGCCTGCGCGACATGATGTTGGAGATGTTCATGGCCATCGCCCGTTCGGCCGACAAGCTCGACGAAATCGACGACCGCGCTACGATTGACGCGCTGACCGGTCTGGCGAACCGCACGGGCGTCGAGGTGGTTCTGCACAAGTGGGTGTGTGAAGATCCGGAGCGCGAGCGTGCCGCCAGCGCGGCGCTGTTGGACATTGACGCGATGGGCGCGATCAATCGACGCATCGGCGCCGATCCGGCTGACCACCTGCTCGGCGAACTCGGCCAGGTGATCGAGGGGCTCACGCGGCAGAACCGGGGCTACGACGTGACGGCGCGTTTCGCGGGCCAGCGCTATTTCGTCTTCTTCGGTGACACCGGACCGCGGGGGGCCGTGCACGCGGTCGAGCGGATGCGGCAGACGCTGGAAGCTTCGAAGGTGACCGGCGGGGACGACGAACTGTCGCTCACCGTAAGCGCCGGCGTCGTCGAGTTCACCGCTGCCGAGACGACCGACGATCTGATCCGTCGGCTGCTAGCGGCCCTGCGGAGCGCCAAGGAGCAGGGGGGCAATCAGACGTTTGTCGACGAGGGGAACGGGGCCGAACTGGTCACGCCGCCCAAGCTCGCGCTGCCCGGCCGCACGATCGATCTTGGCGGTTGAGCGCAGCGACACGGGTCGTTTTGCGCATGGGACGGCCACTTGCCGGCGATTTTTCAGCGTTGACCGGCAACGCGGGACGGGGCGTTAAGTTTTCTCGCAGAGGCTGCCGCGCCGGCGCGGTTCGGGTATCATGAACGGATCACCTACTTTACGTCGCCCGGATCGGTATGCGCAGCGCGCCCAGGCCACCTCGGCGAGCGACGGGTTCTGGCAACGCCGGAGAGATTCGATGTCGATTGCATATCGCCGCCGCGCGGGATGGGGCACGCGCGTCCGCGCACCGTTGGGAGTCGTCGTTTGCTTGGCCGTGTCGTTGGCCGTTGCATTGCCGGCGTCGGCTGCGGATTGGCCGACCTATGCGCACGATACGGCGCACAGCCTGACGAGCGGTGAGCAACTCAGCGTGCCGCTGGCCGAGGCCTGGAGCGTCCGCACGGTGCGACCGCCACTTGCCGCCTGGGACGAACCGGCGACCTGGGACGGATGGAACAAGCACTTCGACCTTCGCAACCGCGTTGCCTTCGATAAGGTGTTGAACGTCGTTGCCGTCGGCGAGCGCGTCTGGTTCGGTTCGTCGGTCGACGACCGCGTCATTTGTCTCGATGCGGCC
>JAGQPT010000009.1 GCA_020426575.1 Planctomycetales bacterium | reverse complement strand
GCGCCGAGCATCAATCCGCCAATGACGACACTGGCCATCCACCCTGGTTTGCTGCGGTCCGTCATGCCGTCGACGAGGCAGGTTGTGCCGATGAGCCCCATCCATGAGGCGAACAGGGTGCCCATCGCGCCTTCCACACCCAGATGTCCAAATCCGGCGAAGGCAATTGCCACAATGGTCGTGACCATGAACATCGTCGAGAGCTTCCACTGCACGGGGCCAGAGTGTGCGGGCGTATTGGCTTCCTCCTCGGCGGCCATTCGTGCCTCAATTCGCGCTGCAATGCGACGCGTGTCTTCGCTGATTGCGATGCGCAGGGCACGAACGTCGTCCTCGCACCGTCCGGCGCACGCAACGCTGCCAGCGACGTCCGCGGCGCACTCGACACACAGCCCCCGTCCACAGCCACGGCACATGCCGACTGCGTCACGGTCGTGGTGGTAAAAGCACTTCATGCCCGCCCTGCCCTCACACCACGTTTGGCACGACGAACGGTTCGCGGTAGTCGCGTGAGAGCAGCGTGTTGGCGGCGTCGTTGTCGACGAAGCGTTCGTTCTCGGCGTCGAACTCCAGCACGGGGCCGACCTGGAAGTCGGTTTCGGTCAGGTCGACGTCCACGGCATTCAAGTTGTCCTTGATCGTCTGGAACGAGTCGACGACGACGCGATTGTCGCCCAGTCGGCCGCTGGTCTTGTCGTACGGCATCAACTCGCCGAGCCGGTAGGAGATGTTCGCCAGGTGGCAAAGAGCGGCCGAGTAGTGGCCTTCGATCACGTCAGCGTTGAGGCCGTCGACGTTGCGGTTGCGCACCGCACTGATGAAACTGCCGAACGGACCGCCCGGGTTTACCTCGCCGCCGGCGTCGATCAGCGGCTCGGGGGCACCGTCGCCCTTGGGGTAGAACTGGCCCTGTTTGATCAAGCCGGCTTCGGTGTAATACTCGTTGGAAACGTTGCGGGGAAACTTGCCTTCGCCGACCAAACCGCGGGTCTCGAAGACGAGCTTCGTGTCGCCATAGTCGAAGACGGCCAGTTGCGTGTTGGGCGTCTCGCCCTGGTCCTCGTAGGCGAAGCGGCCGCCCAGGCTCCAGACGCGCTCGGGCAGCGTGGCGCCCTTGATGGCCCAGCGGGCCACGTCCATCTCGTGCACGCCCTGGTTGCCGACGTCGCCGTTGCCCGTGTCCCAGAACCAGTGCCAATTGTAGTGCACGAGGTTCTCGTGATAGGCCTGTTCGGGCGCCGGACCGAGCCACACGTTGAAGTCGAGCTCCGGCGGTGGCGTCTTGGTCGGTTTGAAGCCGATGCTCCAGCGCGGCTTGCTGCAGTAACCCTTGGAGACGATCAGCTTGCCGTAGTGGCCCGACTGGACGGCGGCGATCTCCTTGGCCCGCGCCAGTTCGCTGCGTTGCTGGGTGCCGTGTTGCACGAGGCGGTTGTAGTGGCGGGCCGCCTCGACCGCCTTGCGGCCCTCGAAGACGTTGTGGCTGAGCGGCTTTTCGACGTAGACGTCTTTGCCGGCCTGGCAGGCCCAGATCGTGATCAGCGAGTGCCAGTGGTTGCAGGTGGCCACCGAGACGGCGTCGAGGTTGTCGTCGTCCAGCGCCGTGCGGATGTCCTGCACGCAGGTCGGTTCGCTACCGCCCCGTTCGGTGACGCGGGCCGAGCGACTAGCGAACAGCCGACTGTCGGGATCGATCAGATAGGTGACGTCGGCGTCGGGCATGTCGACGTAGGCGTCGATGTGGTCCTGTCCCCGGCTGTGGATTCCGGCAACACCGACACGGACGCGGTCGTTCGCCCCCAGCACTTTGCCCGAGGCCTTGGTGCCGGCGACGGTGAACAGCGAGAAGGCGAGGCTGGCCTTGGCCCCGGTTTCCAGAAAGCGGCGACGAGAGTGGCGCGACATGGGGCGGCGTCCTTTTTGATCGGTTGCTGGGAGCGAACACGTGCATCGGCCCGTTTGGGGGCCGGTGTGAAGCCGACTGAGCAACCCGTAGCGTACACTGCGCGCAGCACGATTGTCCAATTCTTCTGAGTTGGTCGGCCGAGAGGTCGCCGCAATGTGTCGCTTCGGCGAGCGAAGCGACGGGTGCCAGAAATCATCCCGGGCCGTGGCCGTAGATGTGCTGGATGGGGGTCTTATGTCCCCAAGCGATGTCGGACGGTTCGAGGTCGAAGACGGCGGCGATCTTCTGCCGTTCCTCGGGTTTGGGGGTCCAGCGACCGCCGACGATGGCCGCCACGCGGTTGTAATCGAGGCCCGATCGCTCGACAAGTTCGTCGAGTGTGATGCCGGCGTCGATGCAGAGTTGGTCGACAGGGTTGGCCATGGCGGTGTGTACCTCGTGTCGAAACGCTTGAGCTCAGAACCCTTCTTCGAGCCCGTGTTGAAAATACCGAATATTGCGGGGATTGACCGTGTGTCCCCAGCTCACGTCGGCGACGGCGACGCCCAAGGCTTCAGCGAGGCGTTGGCGTTCGAGCGGCGAAGGGGTCCAACGTCCCGAGACAATCGCCAGCACACGTCGCTCGTCCAGTCGGCTGCTGGCCGAAAGTTCTTCGAGCGAGATGCGCCGTTCTTCGATGATCAGATCGATCGTGCGGGGGGAATTCTTCGCGGTGTCGACGTCCATTGTTGACTGTAACATTCGTTTTCGATTCTCGGGCCGGCAGAGTCGCAGGCCATCATGCAGCGCATGAGCCGCGGCGTTGCCCGTCACATTTACGTATGAAACGAAGGAACCTACATGACGCGGTCGACCGCCCAGGGGTGGCGTCGTCCCGTCTTGAATTCCTTGTAGGGCTGGGACGTGGGTTGATGGATCGTTTCGGGTTTGAATGCCGTGTTGATCGCGCGCAACAGCGGCACGATCGCTTCGTCCGGGTAGCCGACTCCGTGGACCTCGAAGAAGTCCTTGTTGACGTCGTACACGCAAAACCGATCAGTCCAGACGCGCACGCGCAACAGGCTACGGAGTTCTGACCTGGTGCGTTTGAGGAACTCTAGCGCGGCGTTGGGGTCGTCGCGATCGAATTCGTGTTGCGCTAAGGCGGCACGCTCGGCCATCACAGATGTCTCAACTGGCTCAACGAAGCAAGTGGCGAGCGGACGACGCTAGCCGGACACGACGAGTCCTTCGGCAACGGCCGTTGCCAGCACGTCGGGCGTCGTACGAATTTCCGTGTCGTCGTCGAGCGAGAGCACGACAGGGTCGGTCGATTCAACGACGCCGGTGACCCACTGGCCGCCGGAGTTGTACTTGATCTTGCTGCCGGCCGAGAGCCCGGTCGCGCTGCCGTTGGACTTGGCTGCCGGTTTAGCAGCAGCCTTGGCCGGTGCGGACGCCTTGGCGCCGCCGGCAGGCTTTTTCTTGTCGAGCACGCCGGCCAACTCCTGCAGCAGCCGCCAGTTCTCCAAGCGATCTTGCCGCGAACGCTGCAGTGTTTCGGTGGCATTTCCTTCCTTGTCGAAGTGCTTGGCGAAACGACCTTCGCTGCGGCAGAAGTCGATGAAGTCGACGACCTCGCCCGTCTTCGGATCGGTGTACCAGTCGTCGTTGACGGCCGGATTCCCCTGCAGGGAGAGCCGTTCGCGAATCGTGTCGCCCTTGCGGGGATCATAGATCAGCAACGGGAAGGCCCGGGTATCCACGGCCAAGCGCGCCTGGTCCGACGCCATGTTGTCGGCGACACCGTGCTCGGGCTGACAGGTCGTGTAGCAGCACACCAGCGCCGGTCCGTCGAACTCGAGGGCGTCAAGCACGGAGCGGTAGAAGTGGTTGGTGTGGGCACACGTGGTCTGCGCGACGAACGTGCGAGGATGCATCATGGCGATCTGGGCGATCTCCTTACGACGTTCCTGTTTGCCCTGCACCTGTTTGCCGTGCAGGCTCATCTTGGCGTTCTGGCCGGTGAAGGTGCTGGTCGACGCCTGACCGCCGGTGTTGGAGTAGACCTGCGTGTCAAGCACGAAGACCTTGACGTTCATGCCCGAGGCCAACATCCGCGAGAGCGATTGAAAACCGATGTCGAACATCGCGCCGTCGCCACCGATGCACCAGATCGGCTTGTCGGCCATCCCCGCCTGATTCCAGCGGGAGCGAATGCCCATGGCCAGTGCCGGTGCGTTTTCGAACAGCGAGTTGGTCCAGGGCACGAGGTAGGGGTTATAGGGGTACGTCGACGTGTAAACCGTGTTACACCCGGTCGCCGCGGCGATCGCCCACTGGTCGCCGTACTTCGCTCCCGTTGCGGCACAAAGCATCCGCAGGGCGGTTCCTTCTCCGCAACCGGCGCAACTGCCCGCACCACCGGTGTAGATGTGGGTGTTTTCCTTGAGCATCATGTCGATGAGCAGGTTGTCATTGACGTATTGCTCATCGGACGGGCCAAAGTTTTTGAACATCCGATGGCTCTTGCGGATGTCGGTCATCACCTGATCGGTTTTGCGGACCATTTCCAGGGCGTCGTCGTCACAGACGGTGACGCACTCGGCGCAACCCTTGCACTTGCTGGGATCGATGATGATGTTGAAGACACCGCCGTCCTGCCCCTTCTTCTTGGAGCTGTCGTAGTACTTGCGGGTTTTGGCCCACTGCTTGCGAAACAACTCCCGATCGGCTTCGTCACTGATCTCGGCGAGCTTTTGCTCGAGGTGCGACTCGCTGAGCACTTTGCCGAGGATCGCGGTGTCGGGACACTGTGTCACGCAGTCCATGCACGCCGTGCAGTTTTCGGTGATGTACTCCGGAATGTCCGGGGCGATGTAGCTGAAGTCGCGCAACGTTGCCGTGCCGGCCGGGATCAGCGAACGTGCCACCGAGAGGTCGGCCGGCAGGCCCTTTTCGGCCGTACCGTCTTCGTAGCCGTGGATGATCCGCTCGTTGAAGTCGTTGACGTCGAGGATGGGCAGGTTGACCTGCTTGAACCCGCTGTCGACGAGCGTGCCGTAGCTGTTGTTGTTGAACGGGTCACGTTCGCTGGCTTCGTTGATCGACCCACTTTTGACGTCAGTTGCCATATCTCAAAGACCCTTTTGGGGATGTGTTGGTATTCGCACTCGAATGGTCGTTGTTTGATCTGCTTCTTCCGGCGGCGGCCGTGGGAATCACTGCCCCGCGCGACGCGCCGGCTAAACGTGAAGTCGCGGCGCCGCTAGATCATGATCTCGGCCGGGACTTCTTTCATCTCGCTGTAACCGCGCTTCACGCAGGCGAGGTTGTCTTGCACGACCTGCTCGCCGCGCTTGCCGAAGTACTTCCGCAGCGCTTTCTCCACGCCGGCGTACAACTGGTCTTCGGTCATGTCGGTGTTCTTGGCGAAGGGGGTGAGCCGGAGGAACGCACCGAGTAGCACGATGCCCTGCATGCGCATTTGCAGGTCGGCCACCGACGCGACTTCGCGGGCAATCTGCACCATGTCGGCATAGTAGACGTGCAGGTGCATCTTCTTGATCGACGCCTTGTGGTGAGCCGGGATGTTGGCCCACACGTCTTCGGGCGTACTGCGGCCCGATTGCATGAAGACCGCACCGCCTTCGACCATGCCCTTGAGCGGGTTGCCGCTGAACAAGGCATTGGTGTCGTTGAGCACCACCAGGTCGACGTGTTCCAACTCGCTGTGCAAAAGCAAGTGGTTGTCGGAAATCGACAAGTAGTAGGTCGTCGGCAAGCCCTTCTTTTCCGAGCCGTACTTGGGATACGCTTGCACGTCCTTGCCGAATACGTCGCCGCCGATCGTGGCGATCACCTTGTTGGTCGTCACCGAGCCGAAACCGCCCACGGAGTGACCCCGCATGGAAAAACTTCCGGGGGGGCGAAGGTCGGGGTCCTCGGTCATTTTCAGCGAGGTGGCGTGGTCGATGCCCACGCTGAAAAAGTCCTGACCATCGTTAATCATGTTATCGAAGATCGCGATGACGTGGCCCGGCCGAACGTCGCGGCTTCCCAAGCCGGCCGCACCGGAGTAGATCCGGGGGGCTCGGTCAATCTTCATCACGTCGTTCGAGCCGTTCAGCGCGTCCATGAAGGCGGCTTTCACCTCGCGCGTGAGGTGGTTACCGGCCGTCGAGAGCGGATCGTCCATCCGCTCGATCACGGTGAACGCCTTGCAGTTTTTCAAGGCGTCGACGATGCGCTGCGAGGGGAACGGGCGGAAACAGCAGATGTTCAGGCAACCGGCGGCGATCCCTTTCTTCTCGCGGAGATAGTCGACCGTCGCCTGCGTCGTTTCCATGTAGGACCCCATGCCGACGATGACGTAGTCGGCATCCTCGCAACGGTACGGCTCGACGAAATCGTACTTGCGTCCCGTCTTGCGATAAAACTCTTCGAAGGCGTCCGCCAGGGCCGGTTCGACCTGGTCGTAATACCAACGCTGGGCAATCTTGCCCTTCATGTACGAGTCCTGGTTCTGCACGACGCCGGCCATCATCGGATTGGCCGGGTCGACAAGGTTGAGCAACTTCTCGCTCGGTGGGCCGATGTACTCCTTCATGAATTCGCGTTCGGGCAGGTAGACTTTCTCGACCGTGTGGGTCGTGAGGAAACCGTCCTGCACGTTCATAAAGGGCGTATAAGAGGCCTCGGCCGCGCGGCGGCAGATCAGGCAGAGGTCACCCGCCTCCTGGGCATTGCGACCGAAAAGCACACCCCAGCCGCAGTCGGCGACGCTCATCACGTCGTCGTGTCCGGCATGCACGTTGAGCGAATGACTGGTCAAGGCGCGAGCACCGATGTTGAACACGGCCGGCAGGCGTTTTCCGGAGATCGTGTACAGCACCTCTTTCATCAACACGAGGCCCTGGCCGGACGTGAAGTTGGTCACGCGACCGCCGGCCGCGGCGAAACCTTCACAGAAGCTGGCAGCGGAGTGTTCACTTTCGGGTTCGGTGAACGTGAGTTGCTCGCCCCAGATATTGGCGATGCCGTTAGCTAGCGCGGCGTTGAACCCTGCGCCCATCGTCGTCGAACTGGTGATGGGGTAGGCGCCGGCACCTTGGGAGATAGCGGTTTCAACATGCACGACCGCCTCGGCACCGTCGCACGTCGTGGGCAGTCCAGGATATTGAAAACGAGCGTCATGCGTTTGACCTTCCGAACCCGGCGTCTGATCGTCAAACGGAGCGCCGGTTCCGGTTTGGTCGATAACTCCTCGGCTCATGTGACCGCCTTCTATTGATTGAATGGGTAATGATTGATGTATCGCCCAGCCGCCAGCGATCCGCAGCTACTTGATCGAACTACTGACCTTTGTACTTTCGCCACAACGCGCCGCGGAGCCCTGTGGCGGATGGCGCTCACCTGGGAGCGACTGGCGGGTGAGTCGGTGAGCTAGCCTGGGTGGCCATCCCCTGCCCAGTCAGGCTGCGTCTCAGGCGCGCCGTAACCACGAGATGTGGGAAATCTCTAGGGGTTAACCATCGCAAGTATACGGTATCGCCCCCCTCGGAATCCAGGTCTCGTCGGCAACTGGCGGCGGCGCGTGGCCATAGAGCGTCACATCGGCCAATGCGGCCGCGTGAATGTAACCTAAAGGCAGAGAATTGGTTAGCGTCTTTCGCCAGTCTTCTTTCTTCACGCCATCTTAACGTTGACGACAGGGCCGTCGGCCGCCGCCGGGACGTGGCGGTCACCTCCTGCCAGCCGCTGCAACCGATGGTCGTGGCTCAACTTGGAAATGTACCGCTGGAGTCGTACCAAGCAACGACCTGACGTGCTGGCGTCCGATGGTGGCAGTCGAGGTGTGTCCGTGCCTGGAGATGCTGTCGCCCGTCCGCAGGGGGAGCTGATTGCCGGCGCGACGGCAATGGTGAAAAACCTAGTGTCCTGGGTGTGACACCTTGTTAGGATGAAACACGCTGGCAGCCCGGCAAACCGCTGGGCAAACCGCCGTTCGCGCATTGCCCATGACCAGCAGGCTGAGGGAAGTCGGCGGCTTCCGCCGCAGCAGATGACCGCCGCCACGCATGAGCGCCATAGCCAGGCTGCCGCAGCAACTGAAGCGGGCTCGCACAGACAGGGGGGCAGGTCGGATGAAGACTCGTCTTGGCCTGAAATCGACCGATCGACCCAGCCGGACTACGCGGCGAATCGGTGGTCGTGGACTGTCAGTGACTCGAAGTCACCGCTGCGAAACGCTGGAACGGCGGCAACTGCTCTCGATCACCGTCAACACGCTCATCGACGAACTCGATGGCAGCTTGGTGGACGGTGACGTTTCGCTTCGCGACGCGCTCGCCGCAGCAGCTCCCGGCGATACGATCGATTTTTCCGTCGAGGGCACGATTGTGCTCACGCTGGGCGAATTGGCCGTCGACCGAGCGCTGACAATTGACGGTCCCGGTGCGGCACTGTTGGTGATCGACGCGAGCGGCAACGACCCCACGCCGGCGTCGACGCTTTTTGACGCCGACCCCTTGAACGACGGCGACGGCAGCCGCGTCATGCAGATTGACGACCTGAACGACGGTGGCGCACTGGATGTCGTGGTGCGGGGCGTGACGCTCACCGGTGGCGACGTCGCCGGCGTCGGTGGGGCGATCCTTTCCCGGGAGAATCTCAGGCTGATTGACTCGGTCGTGAGCGGAAACGTAGCGACGTCCGGTGGCGGCGGCATTTACGACCAACGCTTCAGCTTCTTTGGCGAATCGACGATTGAGCGTTCCACGATCACGGGAAACGAAGCCTACTTTGGCGGTGGTGTGGTGCTGAAAACCGGCTACTACGGCCGGACCGAGCTGCAGGCAAGCACCGTCGCGGGCAACCGTGCGGTGCACTCCGGTGGTGGTGTGTTCTTGCGCACGGACTACGGTGGCGAAACGGTCGTGGCGGCAACCACCGTGTCCGGGAACACAGCCCAAAGCGGCGGTGGCATCTGGAACAGCACCTACTCACTGAGCGAGCGCGTTGAGATCACCGACTCGACGGTCTCCGGCAACACGGCCGACGTTGTGGGAGGCGGCCTCTACAACTTCAACGGCCGCATGGAGCTGCGCTACAGCACCGTGACACTCAATGGCGCCCCGAACGGCGCCGGCAGTGGCGTGGCAAGCTACGGCGACGTGTACACGCAGACGCTGGTCGCCTCCACAATTATCGCCGGCAATCAGAATTCCGATGTCGACGTCGCCGGGAGCACATTGAGTTTCCTCAGCGCCGGGTACAACCTGATCGGCGACGGATCCGGCATGACCGGCTTCTCAGGCAGCGACACGACGGGAGTCGCCGACCCTTTGCTTGGGACGTTGTCGGACAACGGTGGGCCGACGCTGACACATGCGCCGCAGCCGGGCAGCCCAGCGTTCGACGCCGGCGATCCGAGCGCGGCGGCCGGCACGGGCGACGTGCCCCAGTTCGACCAGCGCGGCAGCGGATATCCCCGCGTGCTGGGCGGCCGTATTGACGTCGGTGCAGTCGAGCTGATGCAAGCACAAACCATCACGGTCGACACGCTCATCGACGAGTTGGACGGCAGCATCGACGACGGCGATGTTTCACTGCGCGACGCAATCGCAGCGGCCGGCCCCGGCGACACGATCGATTTCGCGGTCACTGGCACCATCGTGCTCTCACTCGGTGAACTGGCGATTTCCGACGATCTCACCATCGCCGGTCCGGGAGCCGACGTGCTGACGATCGATGCCAGTGGTAACGATCCCACGCCCGGTTCGACGCTCGACGACGGCAATTCGGCCAACGACGGCGACGGCACGCGGGTGTTTAAGATCCATGTGCCGGCCAAGAAAATCGACGTGACCGTGACCGACCTGACGCTCACTGGCGGCGACGTCTACGGCACGGGGGGCGCGGTTTTTACCAGCGAACAGCTTCGGCTGGAGCGCGTCATCGCAGAGCACAACGTCGCCACTGAGGCGGGGGGCGCCGTCGCAATTGTGGCCGACTTCGGCAGCCAAACATACGTCGTCGATTGTGCGATTCGCGAAAACGAGTCGTTGCGCGACGGTGGTGGGATTGCTGCCAGCGCGGCCGATGATGGCGTCGTCACCATTTCCGGCTGTGAGATTGTCGACAACACAAGCTATTTCGGCGCTGGAGGCGGCGGGCTTTCCGTACTGCGCGACTCTGCCGTAACGGTGGTCGATTCTGTCATCAGCGGCAACACAACCAGCGGAGGGTTTGGCGGCGGAGGCCTGGTCCTGTCGGCGCCGAACGGCGGTGCCATCGAGGTCAGCCGTTCCGTCGTCGCCGACAACACGAGTGACGGACACGCCGGGGGCGTCTTTGCCTGGGCGGCGTTCAACGGTGCGGTGCGCATCGCCGAATCCGCCGTCCGCGACAACTCTGCCGTGAACTACGCCGGTGGCATACTCGCCTACACGATTGACGTGACGGCGCGACTCGACCTCGACGATCTCACGATCACGGGGAACTCGACCGACGGCCACGGCGGCGGCCTCGTGGCGATTGCGCTGGGCGCCGGTGAAACGATCGAGATTCAGCAGGTGACCGTCTCCGATAATCATGCCAACGGCAGCGGCGGCGGCATTTGGAGTCACAAATCAGCGGCAACCACCGTTGCGATTCGTCATAGCACTGTGTCCGGCAACGTGGCCAACGCCGATCAAGCTTTCGGGGGGATGGGCGGCGGCTTGTTCGTCAACGGTTCGAATGGTGTACTGCTCGACCACACGATCGTTGCTGCCAATCAGCGCGGCGACGGTAGTGACGACGATGTGACGGGTGTCGCCGCCGCCGCCAGCGCCTTCAATCTGGTGGGCGTGGACACGGGTCTTTCCGGTATCACCACCGGCGGCAACGGCAATCAGATCGGCACGGCCGCCACGCCGATTGATCCGCTGTTGGGGCCGCTGGCCGACAATGGTGGTGCGATGTTGCCCGACGGCAGTGTATTGCGCACCCATGCCTTGTTGCCCGGCAGTTCGGCCTTCGACGCGGGCGATCCCGCCGCTGAAGCGGGCGTCGGAGGCGTGCGGCAGTTCGACGAACGCGGTGCTCCCTATGACCGCGTTTTGGGCGCGGCGATCGACATCGGCGCCTTTGAGGCGGACCCCGCCATCTACAACCTCGCGGATGGTAATCTCGATGGTGTGGTCGACGGCTTGGACTATTTGATTTGGGCCACGCATTTCGATGACGATCCCGCCCTCGATCCGCCCGGTGCCCCCCGCAATGGCGACTATAACAACGACGGCGTCGTCGATGGCTTGGATTACCTGGTCTGGGCGACGAATTTCGGTGCCACTGCTTCGCCAACGTCGGGGGTCCGCTCCGTGACGGCTGATTCTTTGGCCATCAGCGCCGAAGACGACGGCATCGTTCGGCAGGTCACCACGGGCCGGCAGGAGCATGGCGGCGACGACATTGCCGTCATCGCAGCGGCGTATGACCGCGTTTTCGAGCAGCTTGCCCGAGCCCGCCGGCGAGGTTGACGTCGCCGAGGCGGACGCCGTCGATCCCAACCACGTGAGTGCGGACTGTTGTCAGCCGTGGCCGTTCTGCCTGCCCCGAACGGCACGATGAATTCGCTCGAGCAATTCGCGAATTTGCTCTCGCGACTTACCGGCAAAACGCGAGAGCACGTCAGTACGGCACCAGAACGGCATCTTTGACCGATATGGCTTATCGGACTCAGCCGATTCGCCCGCCGGGCGCTGCAGAAAGTTCGCCAAACGGACGTCAAATTCGATGTGCCGCTGTTCGCTCTTCTGCCGTACCCGCCGGCGGCGCCTGTTAACTCGGCCGCGACGCCGCTTTTGCCGCTCGTTTTCGCGCTGGATGGCGATGACCGCCACGGAAAGCACCGTCAGCACAACCCCGCTGATGACGAATAAGAGCAAGTACTGAGGTGAAACGCCAAGTTCCACAATGGCGGTCGGCCCGGCCATGGCAAAAACGGCGAGAAAGCTGGCGATTAGAATAACCGCGACCCTACGCAACTGTGTTTTTGCCATTGCCCGCCTCGGGGTTGTTGCCCCTGCTTACGCCGATTCGTCCCCAAAGGGCGAACTCCCGACGGTTCAAGTCCTGGTAACCTGTTCTGAGAGTCGTGTGATCGTGTACGCGTCCCGCAGTCGAGCTTACAAACAACGATCGCGACGGCACGACCTGCACTGTCACAATCGGTGCTTTTTCGAGGCTGGGTCGCGGGCGGCTATGCGCCTTGCTCCTGGGATTGCGGCACAAAGTCAAAATGATAGCCGTCACCGAGCTGTTGGCGGGTGAGCGATACGATCTCTTGGCAATGACCACGGAAGTGGGCGACCGATTCGACGATCGCCGTCAGCACCGTAGTATCGAAACCCTGAATGCGGCGTGACTCGAGCAGCGAGGTGGCGGTCTGGGCGTTGATCACGGCGACGGCCTGGTCGATCGTGCCGGAAAGCTGCAACGCCAGCTCGGCTTTGGGAACCGGGCCGACCTCGGCGAACTCGCTGGGGCGGTTGCGATCGTCGGCGGCGCCGGCGGCACCGTTGACGATCCACTGCCGCACGTTCCCCCTCAAGTGCAACATTAGATTGGCAACGCTGTTCTGCGACGGTGTCGGACGCCACCAGACCTGCCGCTCATCGAGCTGCGCCAGACAATGTTCGATCTTTGCCAGGCCGTCACGTAGCTCGCGTGACGTGGCGGCCGCGAATGCCGCGGCAATGGAAGTTTCGGCGTCAAACATGCGTGTTGTTCCCCGCGAAATTCTGCGACACGAGCGGCCTGCTGCGGTAAGCTAAACTTGACTTTTGAACAGGCGGAGTGGGGAGAAACGTACCGGCGTTGTCTCGCAGGCACATCGACATGAACGAGGAAATAAACAACGGTGACGGCGATGCCGCAGAAGCGCCTGCGCCAGTGCGAGCTGTTGTTGTCAGCGGCCCACGTTCAGCGGAGTCGGTGAACGATGTTCCGTGTGTGCACGCTGAACTGGTCTCGGAGCGGCGCGATGGCCTGACCGCGACGCTGCAGCGCTGGGCCGACAACCGGCTCTTTGTCGTCGGAGTGCTGTTAGTGGTAGGGCCGCTGGGCTTGCCGTTGATCTGGGTGAGCCGGCGGCTTTCGCTTGGGGCCAAGATCGCCTGGACCGTCGTGTTCGTGCTCTTCACCGTCGTGTTGCCGATCGCCCTGGTCTGGTACTGTTGCGACGTCCTGTTGCAGCCGCTGCTCGACGCGTTCGAGCAGCAGCGTTCCCTATGACGGCGGCCGACCGCGGCGAACCGCTCTGTGATTCGCGAGCACCCCGGGCAAGATTCGAACTTGCGACCTATTGATTAGAAGTCAATTGCTCTATCCAACTGAGCTACCGGGGCACGGAGTCGACGCGCCGAACTACGCGGCAAAAGTACGTCAGTGCGTCGTATCGTACAGGACACGCCGGGCGGCAAAAAGGTGCGCGCCACTCGTCCAGCCGCGCCTTCGACCACCGTTTGCTGCACCACAGTCTAGTGCAACCGTGTGGCGGGAACCACAGCAGCCGGTTCCAGAGAACGGCGCAGCGAGGAACGACTCATTGCCCCTCCAGACGACGCCTCGCCGACGTGCCGCCGCCGCCCACTGCCGCACCGGCCGGTGAGTGATGCGCCGTTTCGTCGGGACCTTGGTGCCGCGCGGCGGGTCGGCCGGGGTGAGTTGGCCGCACTTTCCTCGAACAGGTGGCCGCCTTCAAGACTCAGCCTACGGAGCCAGCGGCCCGGCTACCAGTTTTCTTTGCGGCGGCTGTGCGTCCGCGCCGTCCGCGCGGTAGAATCGCCGCCTTTGTGTGTCACGCCCCGTCCGTGTGTCCGGCAGCACCTTCTTGTGTGCATGCTCCGCGAGGTGAGAGTTGAAGATCGAAAAAGTGGTGTGCCAGATTCTCCGCACCGGTGACGTCGACGCCAAGACGGCCAGTTGCCAGGATTCACTGCTGGTGCGGGTGATCACCGATGAGGGTATTGAGGGCATCGGTGAAGCCGACTCGTCGCCAGAAGTCGCCAAGGCCGTCGTCGACGCGCCGTTGAGCCACAACATCGCGTGTGGCCTGCGCGAAATTGTCGTCGGCGAAAATCCGCTCGAAGCGCACCGCCTCTGGCAGAAGATGTTGCGGCGGACACTCTACTTCGGTCGCACCAGCGTGACGATCACGGCGATGGCGGCGATCGACATGGCGTTGTGGGACATTGCTGGCAAGCACTATGGCGAGCCGATCCACCGCTTGTTGGGCGGAAGACAGCACGAACGCTTTGCCGCCTACGCGTCGAGTTTGTTCGGCCGCGACGGAGAAGAGACCGCCGACATCGGTCGCCGCTGGCGCGAGGCCGGTTACAACGCCGTGAAGTTCGGCTGGGAGCCGATGGGCACGTCCGAGCAAGTCGACATCGAGCTCGTCGCCGGTGCGCGCGACGGAGTTGGCGACGGCACCGTGCTCATCGACGCCGGTTGCGTCTGGGACGCCCGCACCGCACTCGAGCGCGCTTGCGCGTTTGCCGAGTACCGCATCGGCTGGCTCGAAGAACCGCTGCGACCGGACGACTCCGAGGGCTACGCTTGGCTGCGGGACCGCTCTCCCGTGCCGATCGCGGCCGGTGAGCAGGAGTGTGGCCGCGAGGCGTTTCGTCCGCTGATCGATCGTCGGGCACTGGACGTCTACCAGGTCGACATTTCGCGGAACGGTTTCAGCGAGGCGGCGTACATTCGGGACCGCGTCGAGGAGATCGGCGCCCGGCTCTGCAATCACTGCTACACGAGCCCGATCACCGTTGCGGCGAGCTTGCACTGGCTGAGCACGTGCCGCGATGCCTTTATTTTCGAAGACTGCGTCGAGGACGAACCGTTGCGACACGAACTCTGCGTCGAGAAGGTTCAGGCTGAGTCGGGCTGGATCAGCGTGCCCGACCGACCGGGACTGGGGGTGACGCTCGACGAAGACTTTGTCGCGCGGCACGTCGTCGCCGAGTCGCAGTGAACGCCCGCCTCGAACAGGAGCACACCCGTGTCCGACACGCCGATCTACACCGACGTCGACTTCGAGCGGCCAGGCAAGCAGGTAAGCCGGCTCTGCATCCCCCATTCGTACAATCTCAGCGGTTGGGCGAACATCCAGTTGCCCGTCGCCTGCATTCGCAATGGCGAGGGGCCGACCGTCGTGCTGATGGCCGGCAATCATGGCGATGAGTATCCCGGCCAGGTCGCGATCCTGAACCTGATTCGCCAGCTCGAACCGGCGATGATCACCGGTCGTTTGATCATGCTGCCGCAATTGAACGTGCCGGCGGCGCGGGCCGCCACCCGGCTCTCGCCGCTCGACGGCAAGAACCTCAATCGGTGTTTTCCCGGCAACCCAGCCGGCACGGCTTGCGACATCATCGCGCACTATCTCACGACCGTGCTGTTTCCGCTGGCCGACTCGGTGGTCGATCTGCACACCGGCGGGCGGGGGATTTACTTCTACCCCTGTGCGCACATGCACCTGGTCGACGACCTGGCGCAGCGCCGTCGCATGGCCCGCGGCGCGCTGGCCTACAACACCGACTTTGCCTTTCTCTATGCGGACGTGGCCGGGCACGGCTTGCTGCCGGTCGAGGCTGAGAGCCAGGGCAAGACGATCGTGACGACCGAGATGGGGGGTGGCGAAGTCGTGCCCGCCGAAGTGCACCGACTTTCACAACAAGGACTCAGCAACGTGCTCATTCACCTCGGCGTGCTCCTGGGAGAAGAGCGCACGAGGGCCGATTTGGGCCTGCCACCGACGCGGTGGATTCAGGCGCTCGATGGCGGCGACTACATTTTTGCCGAGGAATCGGGACTGTTCGAGGCCTGCACACCGCTGGCCAGCGACGTTGCCGCCGGAGAACTGCTGGGCCGTATTCACTTCCCCGAGAATCCGCGACGGCCGGCGCTGGAAATCACCGCCCCCACCGCCGGCGTGTTGATTGCGTATCGCGGCCCGACGCTGACGGCCCAGGGTGACCTTGTCGCCTGCCTGGCGCACGACGTTCCCCCGGCGATTCTCGACACGTTCTGACCGACGGCAACGACGTCATTTGTCCATTGGCGTCTTGGCCGTTTCTTCGGACGCCGGTGCCTTGTCCCGCGCAAGTCGGTTGAGGAACACGAAGCTGCCAAGCTTCGAGGCGGTGAGCACGTCATTGGCGCCGTCACCGTCGACGTCGGCGACCGTAAGCTGCACGCCCACGCCGGAGCGATCGTCGATCCGGTGCGGGATGTACCGCGCCGCGCCGTCTTTCTGCACGAGCTCGAACCAATAAAGCACCGGCGGTGCGTTCGGCTCGATGTCGCCGTGCGGGCCGTGCGCCCACATGCGCTTGCCGACGACCAGGTCGTTGTCCCCGTCGCCGTCGAGGTCGGCAAGATCGAGGGCGTGCGGCTGTGTGAAGGCGACGCCGTAGGTCTCTTCGGCGTCGCGGTCGCCCATGATCGGATGCCGGCGGAACACGGCCTCGCCCGCCTCGCTGGCCTGCTCGAACCAGGCGAGCCCCCAGCCGTGGGCGTTGAGGCTGGTGACGACGTCGGCGTCGCCGTCCTGGTCAACGTCGTCGACGTACATCTGCGCGCCACCGCGGTCGTCGGAAAACTGATACGGGTGCCACGTCCACACCGAGCGCGGATTTTCCGGCTGCGTGAACCAACCGTCGTTGAGCACCAGGTCGAGCCGCCCGTCGCCGTTCAGGTCGCCGACGCCCGTGCCATGGTAGAACTCCTTCCACTCGCCCGGGTCGGAGATGGGTTGGAAGCGCCACGGCTCGGTCGGCGCCTGCCAGTCGGGCTCGATCCATCCCCAGCGACCCTCCCAGTGGCAGACAATCTGCGGTCGGCCGTCGCCGTCGAGGTCGACCAGTGTAGGCGATTCGCCCTGCACGCGCTCAAATGCGTAGTGCTTCTGCCACGGGCCCCCGTCTTCTCCCGGGTTTTCGTACCAGTAGGCCGGATGCAGGTGCACGCGGCCGAGCGTGAGCACGTCGGGCCAGCCGTCGTCGTTGAAGTCGTACACGAAGGAAAACATGCTGTTCGACGGGCTCTTGGTCGGTTCGAGTGGCACGGGTGGATAGAACGCCTGCCGCGAGGTGAAGTCGGGGCCGGCGTACCAATACGGCCCCGCCACGACGTCGACGTGTCCATCGCGATTGATGTCGCCGCGATTGATGCCGTCGCAGAGGTATTCGCGCGTGAGCACGACCTTGTCGAAACCTCCGCCGGTGGTGCCGGCCTCGACGGTCTGCGGCGGTGCGTTTTCGGGCGTGACGGAAGCGGCGAATGCGGCGAGCACGTGATTCATTTGGGTATCGCTGTCGCCGGCGCGAAGCTTGCCCCAGTCAGCCGTGGCGGCCACCAGCACCGCGTTTTCGCTGGGCAGCAACGCACAACAATTGCCGCCAAACCCGATCGCCATCACGACGTCGTCCGGTGCGTCGGGCCACGTCATGTGCTCAGGATGCAGTCGGCCCGTGCGGTTGAACCACCAATTGAAGCCGTACGCGCCGGCGCCGAACTTCGTGAAATGGTCGGAACCGCCGCCGAACGAACCGATGCCGAGGTAATCGTTCGTGTCGGCCTCGGCCGTGTGCGGCA
This sequence comes from Planctomycetales bacterium, assembly GCA_020426575.1. Classification (GTDB taxonomy): domain Bacteria; phylum Planctomycetota; class Planctomycetia; order Pirellulales; family JAEUIK01; genus JAGQPT01. The sequence continues at coordinate 1,289 of JAGQPT010000009.1, read as the reverse complement.
GATCTGGCGGCACCTGCGGCCGCATCACTTCGTCGAACAGGTAACCGGGGATCAGTTGCCGTCCGTCCCAATTGCCGCGATTGAGCCAGAACCACCCGATGCGGGCGAAGTCGCGGACCGACGCCTTGAGCCGACGGTTCGCCTTGGCAAACGAGAGCCCGTCTTCGAGGCCCAGCGCGCCGAAGCGGGCGCCGTCGTTGGCGACGCGCTTCGGCTCGCCCATGAAGATGCGGTCGAAAATCGTCTGCTGGTAGAGCTGGATGCCAAAATCATTGTACGCCCAGGCCTCACCCGGCGGATCGGGGCGGGCGTAGCCGCTGGTCATGTTCGCGAGGTGCCGCAGCGTCATCTTCTTGTCTTTCGACGAGAGTTCCCAGCCGAAGTCGACCAACGGCGCGTCGACACCGTCGAGCCGCCCCTCGGTGACCGCGAACAAGAGCAGAGTCCCCAACACTGGTTTGGCGGCCGAGAACCAGTCGGATTTCTCGGTCTGATCGCCCCAACTCTTCACAATGACGCCGTCCTTGACCACTGCGCCGCGCCCGCCGAGCATTTCCGCCAGCGCGTCGAGCCGGCCGGCGTCGAGGCCCAGCACAGACGGCTCGACCGTCTGCCACGACTCGCCCGGAAACGCCTGGCGGGAAATCGCGTTGCCGGTAGCTGCGTCGTTGTTCGACGATGTCTTGTTCGCGGGTAATGCGTTGGCAGGAGTCTCATTCGCCGGCGCCTCACTGGCTCTGAGCAGGGCGACCCAGTCCTGTTCGGGGTCGCTCGGCGGTGGCCCCACGGCGGTCCAATCTCCGCCCACAACGGTTTTCACGTCACCGTCGAATTCGCCGGCGCGCGGGTCGTACCAACGCAGCATCAGCGGGCCGTCAGTTGCCGAGAGGTCGAGTTCGCCCGTTGCCATCGCCGAGGGGAAGTAGACGGCGTACACCTGACCGGGTTTGGCAAACACCTGGGCGCCGAGTGATGACGTTTTGCCGCCGCCCATGCCGACGTCGATGGTTGTTGCACCACGACTGAGGTCGTCGTGCGGTGCCATTTCCCAGAACGGCAATTCGGACTCCATGAAGTGGCGAGCGTTGCCCAGGTAACGCCAAAGCTCGGCCTTCGCCGGGGTCTTGAACGAATCGAGATCAAGCAGTCCCTCGAGGATGAATTCGATCATGCCACCCGAGAAGTAAGTGGGCCAAATCTTCTCCTTGCGCTGTTTCTCGGCGTCGTCGACGGGCATCCACGACTGTCCCTGGCCGGAGTCGGCCGTGAACTCGTCGAGCGAGACGGGC
>JAGQPT010000129.1 GCA_020426575.1 Planctomycetales bacterium | reverse complement strand
CTTGATCAACCAGTCGGCGAGTTTGGCCGATTCGGCCTTGGCCAACTGGATTTCTCCCCCCGGCATGCTCGGATGGAAGGCGGCGTCATACAGCAAATTGAACTGCTCGATCAGGCCGTCAACGTACTCTTTCGAGTCGCCCTGGGCGGCTGCGTCGATGCCGCGATCCTCGTTGTCTTCTCCGCCGGTGAGCGCCAGGTCCACGCTGTGCAATCGGCTTTGCAGTTCCTCGGTCGACGAGGCGGCGTTGGTGACGGCAATCGCCAGGTTCGCCAGCTTCAGCCCCACGTCCTTGAAGTCGACGTCGGACTTGCCGTTCCAATTCTGCTGGCCGATGGCAGCCGCGGCCGCGCAGCGCAGGGCAATCCCTCGCGATGATTCGGCCGCGAGCGTCGTGCTGAGCGCCTTGGCCAGATCGGTCGCCGAGGGGACCTTTTCGGTCACTCCCATGGCGGCTAGGCCGTCGACGGCGCGGGCACGCAGGAACGAGTGGATGCGGTCGTCGCGTCCTGGTGGAGGATCCGTCTGCGTTGCCAGCGCGGCGAGCTTTTCAAAAACCTTGGCCGCCTGGGCGTCGTCGATACCCGCTTCGGCGTGACGCACGATGCCGTAAAGCGCCGCCGCCCGTACACCATCGAAATCGTACTGCTTGCCGTCAATGGCTTCGAGCAACACAGGGACCGCGTCAGGCGACGGTTTGACCGGTGAGTCCGTTTCGTTGATCTGTGCGACTACCATCATGGCCATCACCCGGCCATGTGGTGCGACGTCGTCGAATTCAGCATAGGAACCACTGGCCATTTGCGGCATCCATTCGAGGATGTAGCCTTGCAACGCTTTGCGAGCGGCCGAGCCAGGTTTCGTGTCGCGCAGTCCGTTGATGAAACGCCGGGCACTGCGTTCGCCGTTGTCGACGGTTTTTGTGCGGCCCTCGACCTGTTGGTTGATGGCGGCGATTTGATAGGCGTAGTAGCGGTAGTAGTCGCGATAGAGTGCAGCGTCGGAGACGTTGCCATCGGCGTTCATGCTTCGGACGGCCCGGTCTTCGTTGCTGCCTGGTCGCGGCGGTTCCTGCGCGACGAGAGGCGAACACGCCAGACCGCAGGCCAGTACGGCGGCAAGACACGCCAGCAACGGCACGGACGTTAAGTTGCGCCGGACGCCGACCGGTCGAGATTTGGCGTCATGCATGAGGATCGCCTCCACAAAATGATGCTCTGCGACGTGCTTGTTGCGCGACGTGATCTTGTTGGCTGGTGAATGGTTGCCAGCGAAACCCGCCCTGCGGCGGACGTGGCGAGTATCATTCATTTTTCGATAGCGGTGTCCCGGCAGCCGAGTCTTCTCCGGTCGAGGCCTACAACCTCGTCAGTTTATCGCGACGAGCAGATCGCAGCCACCTGAGCCTGGCGAGACGAAGGGGCAAGACCACCAGCGTCACGGGCTCATCAAGCGCGTCAGCCGACGCAACCGTTCCGTTCGTCGGGGAGGGACCGCACGAATGCGCGGGTGACCGCCTCCCATCCATGAGCGACAACACAAGCCCTAATAGGGACTTGCGGAAAACCTCACACGTACCAATCTACTCAGAGAGGTTGCGTCGTGTCAAGATAGGTGATACACGGTGAATGGGCGCAACGCGTTGGGGCGCATCGACTTCGTTTTCCAGCCGTCGGCCACCCCCGGGACCCTCACGCATGACGCTGCTCTACACGCACGACCTCTTTCTCCGCCACGAGACAGGGCGACACCCGGAATGCCCCGAACGACTTCGCGCGATCAGCCGACGGCTCCACGAAACGGACCTGCCTGAGCGGTGTATACAGCCCGTCTGGTCGCCGGTGAGCGACACGTCGCTCGCAGCGGTGCATTCGCTGGAGTATGCCGCCGATGTAGCGCGTGCGTGTGAGAACGGAGGAGGGCGGATCGAGGCCGACACGGTCGTCTCGACGGAGTCTTACGCCGCGGCGCGGTTGGCCGCTGGTGCTTTGAGCGACGCCGTGCGGCGGGTCGTCGCTGGCGAGGACCGCAGCGCCCTGTGTCTGGTGCGTCCCCCGGGGCACCATGCCCTGCGTGACGCGTCGATGGGGTTTTGCCTTTTCAACAACGTCGCCGTCGCCGCGCGTGTCGCCACGCGCGAGTTGGAACTGGAGCGCGTGCTGATCGTCGATTGGGACGTCCACCACGGCAACGGCACACAGGCGGCGTTCTGGGAGGACCCGCAGGTCGGTTTTTATTCGATCCACCGCTGGCCGTTTTATCCCGGCACGGGTGCGTCGAATGAAACAGGGGGCGGTGCCGGGCTCGGCACAACGTACAACGTGCCGGTCGAGTATGGCACATCGCGCCGCGAGTACCTCGCAACGTTCACACGCACCGTGGAAGAGTTTGCCGAGCGCGTGCAGCCACAGCTCGTGTTGCTCAGCGCTGGCTTTGATGCGCACCGCGACGACCCGGTCGGTTCGCTGGGCCTGGAGAACGAAGACTTCGAACCGTTGACGCGCGTCGTGCAAGACATCGCCGCCACGTATGCACAAGGACGGTTGGTGAGCACGTTGGAAGGGGGTTACCACACCGAGCGATTGGCCGAGTGCGTTGAGTTACACTTGAGATTGTTGCTCGGATGAGTACTTCGGGCTGATCGCGTTGCGCGTCCGTGTTTGACGCCCGTATTTGCCGCGACGACCGTGCGGACCAACTTCCCTGCTCCCGCTAGACCTGCAACACCACCCGCCACAATTGGATTCCCATGCGACACCTTTCACTCGTCACTCAGCTTCGTGCCCTGGCCCTATCGGGGGTTGTGTTGTGCCTGCTGATGGCGGGGGCGCTGGCTTCTCGCCCCGCACGGGCGGACGACACGGTGCTCGACGGTCGCGAGGGCCGCAACCTGGCGCTTGACAGCTTTCGCCCACAGCCCGTGTTGAAAGTGGACGAACACCTGCTGACGCGTGCCAAGTTTCCAGTGGTCGACGTGCACACGCATCCGCTGCGGCGACTGCACGGTTCGCAGGCCGCGCTGGACGACTTCGTGCGAATGATGGACGCGAACAACATTGCCGTGGCGGTCAGTCTCGACGGCGGCATGGGTGAGTCCTTCGACGAGCATCGACAGTTCATTTGGGAGAAGTACCGCGATCGCTTTGTGATCTATCTGAACGTCGATTGGCGCGGCGGCGGCGACGAGGATGAGCCGGCCACCTGGGACTGTAACCGGCCCGATTTCGTCGGCCGCGTCGTGCGACAACTCGAAGCGGCGAAACAAGCCGGCGCGAGCGGACTAAAGTTTTTTAAATCATTCGGCCTGGTGTATCGCAACGCCGACGGTTCGTTGATTCGCATTGACGACCCCCGCTGGGACCCGATCTGGGAGGCGTGCGGCCGCTTGGGGCTCGTCGTGATCATGCACACGGCCGACCCCTCGGCGTTTTTTCAACCGATTGACGAAACCAACGAGCGCTGGGAGGAACTGCATCGGCATCCGGATTGGAGCTTTTACGGCGATGACTTTCCCAGTCGCGCGGAACTTCACGAGGCCCGAAATCGCGTCGTCCAACGACACCCGAACACGACGTTCATCGCGGCGCATATGGGCAACGACGCCGAGGACCTCGGGCAAACGGCCGAGTGGCTCGATCGTTACCCGAACCTCTACGTCGAGTTCGCCTCGCGGATCAGCGAACTGGGGCGACAGCCTTACACGGCCAGGCGGTTTCTTGTGACGTACGCCGATCGGGTGATGTTCGGCACCGACGGTCCCTGGCCGGCCGAGAGGTTGCAGAGTTACTGGCGCTTCCTGGAAACATACGATGAGTACTTCGACTACTCGGAGAAAGATTTTCCCCCACAGGGGTTTTGGAACATTTACGGCGTGGGCCTGCCGGATGATGTGCTGCGGAAAATCTATTTCGCCAACGCCGCCCGGCTGATACCGGGTGTGGCCGAGCGGCTCGAGCGATACCGCCAGTCGCACCCTTGACGAGTCGAGCGTTCGTCACATCCTGGGGCCGGCAAATCTTTGCACGGTCGTGGCGTGTCCGCCGTTCGGCAGTGGCTGTAACACCCTGCTATCAACTACGCACAAAATAACATGTAGGCACCGAAATACACCTTCATGACCACGGAGGTGTGGCGCCGCGGGCAGGTTTCGTGCCGTTGGCCACGGGCTCCGTCGTGGGTACGCAATTCTCATCGCCATCGAGGATGCCCGATCCAAGACGCCTGTTGCGAACGACTTGAGAAGATTCACCGCGATTTTGGAGGTGCCCTCGCAGTTACGCGCCCGTGAACTTTGACGGCTGGGCAAAGCCGGACAGTTCGGAGCATTGCATGAGCGGCCGGTGTCCAGAAGTATAAGAAAGTGGGGCGGCGGCGACACCGCGGCGGCTTGGAATCCGGCGGGCGACTCGGTAGCATGACCGGTTGAAACGCCGCCGCCACGATGAGTCGTAGTGGGGTGCCACGGGCAGCGCGGAAAGCGCTGCGCCAGCACCCCGATGCATATAGCGCCTTCCGGCTACCAGGGGCATCAGGCTTCCCCTGGCGGGCACGCGCGACACAGAATCAGGATGTGTTGATCTCATGTACCGACGTCTGGGCGGATTTATTGCAGACCATTGGATCCTGGTCATCCTGTGCTGGATCCTGCTTGTGGCGGGTCTGAAGGCCGTCGCGCCGCGGTGGGACGACGTCACTCAGGACGGCGACCTGGCGTATCTCCCCGAGGAGATGACCAGCGTCCGCGGCGGCGTGATGATGGCCGCCGCTTTTCCGGATGACAAGGCGAAGAGCCAATTGGCCTTCGTGATCGAGCGGCCCAGTGGCGCGCTGACGGACGCCGACAAGGCGGTCGCCGATGAAATCGTGGCGCGGTTGAATCCGACGTCGGACGATTGGGACGCCGACCTGGCGCGGGAGTGGCTGGGATCGATCGCGGCGGGTCGTCTGGCCGAGCAGTTCGACCCGGCGTCGGATGAATATCGCCAACAACTCGTCGATGCGATGCGGATCGACGACATCTGGAGTTATCAGACCGAGCACGTCGGCTCGAAGCTGGTCAGTCCGTTGAGCGACGACAATGGCCAGGCGACGCTGGTCGTCGTGCGTCTGAAGAACGAGTTCATGGCGATCGATAACATCCCGGCGGTCAAAGCCGCGCTCGATCTGATCGATCAGCTCAAGAATGAACCGGACTTCCCGGCGGGGCTGAATATCGGCATTTCCGGTTCGGCTGCGATTGGCGGTGACATGTTGGCCTCGGCGCAAGAGAGCGTCGATCGCACCGAGATCACGACGATTTTTCTCGTGCTGTTGATCTTGATCATCGTCTACCGCTCGCCGGCGCTGGTGGTGGTGCCGCTGCTGGTGATCGTGACAAGCGTTGCCGTGGCGACCAGCGTCGTGGCGATGCTGGCGGACTTTGCCGCCCACCACGAATGGCTTCACTTCCAAATCTTTAAAACCAGCAAGATCTTCATCACCGTGATCCTTTACGGATCGGGCACCGACTACTGTCTGTTTATCATCTCCCGCTACCGCGAAGAACTCGAGCACGGCTTCAGCAAGGCGGTCGCCATCGCCCGAGCCGTCACTCACACCGGCGATGCCGTCGTGGCTAGTGCGTTGACCAGCATGATCGGCCTCTCGATGATGTTCTTTGCCGACTTCGGCAAGTTCCGCAACAGCGGGCCGGCGATCGCCCTCTGTTTGTTCGTCGCCTTGTTGGCGTGTATGACGCTCGCGCCGGCAATACTGCGGATGCTCGGCAAGACCGTCTATTGGCCCTTCGGTATCAAGCAACGCGATCCCGACGCCGAAGATGAGGCGCTGCCCAACACCACGTTCGCCGATCGATTCTGGAATGCGATCAGCCGCATGATCCTGGCCCGTCCGGGCGTCGTGCTCGTCGTCAGCGTGTTGTTGCTCTCGCCGCCGGTCTATTCCGTGTTGGCACCGATCATCCGCCACGAGGACGAGGGGGTGCGGATCAGCTTCGACCTGGTCAACGACCTGCAGGACGACCGACCGGGCGTGCAGGGTACGAAGCTGTTGCGGCGGCATTTTTCGCCGGGAGAAACTGGACCGATCACGGTCGTGGCGAAGCTCCCCGGCACCGACTTTATCAGCAAGGAGGGCATCGATCGGCTTAACTGGCTGACGACGCAGCTCCGCGACGTCGAAGGCGTCAGTTTCGTCCGCAGCATGGCCCAGCCATACGGCGACGACCCCAGAGCTTTGTCGTTCAATCAGCGGAGACGTGTCTCGCAAGCGCAGCGTCATGCGTTCACCAAGGAACGGTTCGTCACGCAGGTGCCCGAGTTGAACGGCTCGGTCACCCGTCTCGACGTGGTGCTCGACACCGACCCGTTTTCCGGCGCGAGCATCGCGACGCTCGATCGCATCGACGATCGGTTGATGAAGATCGCGGCAGATCCGGAGCATGGCTGGAAGGGGACGGAGTTCGACTACATCGGCACGACGGCCGGCATCCGCGATCTGACGGCCGTCAACAAGAGCGATCGTTGGTTGATCCAGCAATTGGTTGTACTGGCGGTGTTCGGCGTGTTGTTGGTCGTGATTCGGCGGCCGATCATCTGCGTGTTCTTGATGACGTCGGTCGTGTTTGGCTATCTCGTGACGATCGGTATGGCGCAGTGGCTGTTCACCTGGCTCTATGGCGACTCGTTCGTGGGCCTTGATTGGAAGGTGCCGATCTACCTGTTCGTCATCCTCACGGCGGTCGGTGCCGACTACAACATTTACCTGGTCACGCGGATCCTCGAAGAGCAGAAACTACACGGGCCCCGCAAAGGTCTGCAAGTCGCCATCGTGCGCACCGGCGGCATCATATCAAGCTGCGGCCTGATCATGGCCGGCAGCTTCGTGGCGATGATGACCGGCACGTTGCGAGCCATGATCGAACTTGGTTTTGCGCTTTCGTTCGGGATCATTCTCGACACGTTCGTGATTCGCCCGATGTTGGTGCCGGCGTTTTTCGCCATCATCCAGCGGCTCAATCGCGAAGACCCTAGGCCGGCCGAAGCGCTGTCCGACACGAACGTGGTGGGGCAAATTGCCAGCGACGCCTCCGCGCCCGCGGCGCCTCACCCCGCCATCGACAAATATGATGCGGCCGACCAAGACGCTACTGACCATGAGCCAATTGACCATGACACGGACGAGCGCGAGGCCGACCAAGGCGAGACCGAAGACAAACGGACCGAGCCGTCGCCCGTGGGTTCGAACAACGGCGGCGCGAGCAAGTCGGACATCCACTCATCCGAGGGAACGACCCGCCCCGGGGCAAAAATGGGCAGTGACCGCGTGCAGCGCACTGGGTGACCTGGCGCCTGCGGCATCATCCGATTGTCGAAT
>JAGQPT010000128.1 GCA_020426575.1 Planctomycetales bacterium | reverse complement strand
GGGCATTCTGCATTGGCGCATTGTTCCCCACGGCAATGCTAGCTCTCGCTTCGTCGTGTTGGCTCGGTTTTATCATGTTGAGTGCCTATCGGCTCCCGGCCAGTTCCAAATCCCTTAACATCGTCTTTGCCATTGACGCGCTTGGCGACACAGGCCCCGGTGCAAGATTTGCACTCTTTGTCGGAGTTGTTCTTACCCCAGTCGCCGGTTTCCTCTCCGTCGCCATACGCCGGCGACTCACCCGCGACGACTGAACCAGAGCCGCCAGGTCCATGCCGGCGTTCAGCATGGCATCGGCATCAATCAATTTGCGCACAATCTGCTCCGGACTGTGCCGCTTCCTGCGCTTCGTTGAAATCCGAGAATCTCCTTACCCTACCGAGCTGCTGAGACTCTCATAACACATGGATCAGCCATTGGGGAGCAGGCCACTTGTGTGCACGCCGTGGCGCCGTCCGTACCGGCCGCCGGCGTGTGAAACATCGAAGCCGCGCATCCATGCACGGCGATGAGTCATCGGGTCGCGCCTCCGTCGTCGCAACACGTGGAGCCGCCAGAATCGCCACTGGCGGCCTCGGCGGACGGCGGAGCCACCGCGGCGACGTAATGCCGTTGCCGCCCAACGGGAGGTCGCGCGGGGCACCGGGCCAGGGATCGGCCGCAGGCCTTCACCGCCGCACGAATCAGGGGTCGATCCGCCGGGGACCGCCGGCGGAGAGCTTCGAGAAGATTAGCCACTGGCATAGTGGCGATTGCCTCGATCAGGTCGTCGCGACCGATGTTCCCTGGTCCTCGTGCTGGCTATATGCACAGCGCTTGAGAGTGAACCGATGTTTTTCTTGAGGGGAGCGGCCAATGTCCCGGAACTCAAGACCCCGTGGGGGGTAACCCCCGTGCAGGTTCGAGCCCCCGTCTCGGCCACTGGCGGTGGGGCGACGATGAGCGCGCACCGACGGCCTTGGGTTTTTTGTGTTGCTCGTGGCCCGTCGCTATAATGGCGGGACATCGCTCGGGCCCGCCGTTCTTCTACCCGTTGACCCAGGGCGATCGCGTCTTGATTCGGGGTCATTCCGCCAGGGGGCATTCGGGAGTCAATGTCTTGAAAACCATTGTCGAGTTTCTCAAGGGGCGCACCTCGCCGCGTCACGGTTTCACGCTCGTGGAACTGCTCGTGGTGATTGCCATCATTGGAATTCTGATCGCGCTGTTGTTGCCGGCCGTCCAGGCCGCCCGTGAGGCCGCGCGGCGGAGCCAGTGCACGAACAACCTCAAACAGTGGGGTTTATCGATGCACATGTTCCACGACACCCACGGCCAACTGCCTGCCGGTGCACGGAACAATCCACGTCAGACTTGGGTGATGTTCCTCTGGCCTTTTATCGAGCAGAACTCGTTGGAGGGGCTCAACGACACGAATCAGCCGTTTTACCTGCCGCCGGGGACCATTCAGAAGACGCTCGATGGCTTGACCGGCAAGTTTGTCGCGCAGTACTACTGCCCCAGCGACATCGGCACGGATCAGACCCAGGCGGACTATGCGCGCAGGCGGGGCAATTACGTGGTGAACTGGGGTAACTCGCGTTATGGACAGGTTGACGAGCCCACGGGCATGGCGCCCTTTTCTCACATCAAGGGGGATCGCAGCAAACCGCGCGACACGCCGTTCGCCAAAATCAAGGATGGTACGTCCAACACGCTACTGATGTCCGAAACGCTCAAAGCCTGGAGCCGAATGGACAATGACTGGCGGGGCGACATCCATAACGACGACGGCGTGTTCCGCTTTCACACGTTGCTCTCGCCGAACACCTCGGCTCCGGACATCATCCAGAATGGTTGGTTCCAACCGACGGGCGATCCGGGGATGCCGGCCGTGGCTGGTGCCCGCGAAGCGCAGGTTTCGGCGGCCCGCAGTCGCCATCCCGGCGGCGTGCTGGTTTCGCTTTGCGATGGTTCGACTCGATTCATTGGCAACGGAATTGCCTTGAACGCCTGGATGGCCTACGGCACGATGAACGGCAAGGAGGTGATTCGTGAGAACTAGTCGTACGTGTGCGGCCGATCGCCGGGGGGCCCGCCGCCGCTGGACCGGGGCGTTGGTTTTGGCGCTGCCCGTGTTGCTGGGGGGGTGCGGAGAATCAGGCCCGCCGATGGGGACGGTGACTGGCACCGTGACAGTGGACAACGAACCGGCCCAAACGGGCTCGATCGCCTTTTTTCCCACCGATGGCGTGAGTCCCACGGCCGGAGCGGCAATCGAGGGGGGGCGTTATACGGCCACCGTACCGGTCGGAAAATCGAAGGTCGAAGTCCGCGTTTCGAAGATCGTCGGGCACCAGAAGCTGTATGACACGCCCGACAGCCCCACACAAGCGGTCATGGAAGAAGTTTTGCCGGCGAGGTATAACGATCAGACAGAGTTGGAGTTCGACGTCAGCGAAGGCGACAACGAAAAGAATTTCGATCTCAGCTCAGAAAATGAAAATGAATAGGCCCGCCGGGAACGGGCGGGCCACGCGTCACACGAACAGTGGAGAGAGCATGACCGCAGGTTCAAGCAGCTCATCGCGGCGCGGTTTCACGTTGGTGGAACTGCTCGTGGTGATCGCCATCATTGGAATTTTGATCGCTTTGTTGTTGCCGGCCGTTCAGGCCGCCCGCGAGGCCGCGCGGCGAGCGCAGTGCACGAACCAGCTCAAGCAGATGGGGCTCGGATCGCTGAATCACCACGACGTGCACGGACACTTTCCCACCGGCGGCTGGGGTTACCTCTGGGTCGGCGATCCCGATCGCGGCTTCGATCTGCATCAGCCGGGGGGGTGGATTTACAACATCCTTCCCTACGTCGAACAAGGGACGCTGCACGACCTGGGCAAGGGGCAGCCCGCGGCAGCCAAAGCCGCCGCCATGTCGACGCGGATCGCCACGCCGGTACCTGCCTTCAACTGCCCCACGCGACGATCGGCGATCGTCTATCCGGCGCTGAAAAAGTGGAACCACTCCGGCATGCCGATTGGCACGACCACCTTCACCAACAATATCGCGCGCGCCGACTATGCCGGCAACGGCGGCGAGATCCCCAACATCTACGCGAGTGGTCCCTCGGACTACAACGGCGAGAGTTCGTACGGCAGCTGGCCGGATGAAAAAACGGCCTCCGGCGTGATCTACGGCCGTAGCGAAGTTGGTATTCGAAAGATCACCGACGGCACGAGCAACACCTATCTGATCGCCGAGAAGTACCTCAACAGCGACAACTACAAAAGTGGCGAAGACAGCGGCGACAACGAAGGCATGTACATGGGCTTCAACGAAGACATTGTTCGCTGGACCGGTAACCAGCAGTTGTTACGCGTGCCGCTGCAGGACAAGCCCGGCTACGACGGCCGCGAGATTTTCGGCGGCTCTCATGCGGCCGGATTCAACGCCGTGTTCTGCGACGGGTCGGTCCACATGATTCCCTATTCCGTCGATCTGGAAACGCATCGTCGGCTGGGAAATCGCAAGGACGGTTTGCCCATCGACGGCGACGCGATCTGAGCGCGGCAATGGCCCTGGCTGGGGACGGCGCGGCAGTAAGCGGACGCGATGGTCTCCCGCGCGATCGAGTCGATAACGATCGGCGCGTTGTGGCCCGTCGAAATGTCAGCGTGGCGCGTGTCAGCGCGTCACGCTGAGACGCTCCACGTCGTCGAGGTGGCCCACTTCATGTGAGGCACCGCCGACGGCGATCAACGACGTGGCGTCGAGAGGTAGCAGGCGGTGAAAGAACCGCGAGTGGTCGAGGCGATCGACGGCCTCCCAGGACGATCCGTCGTTGCCCAGACGGTACAACGCGCCATCGGTGCCGGCCGCGTAGAGTCGCGAAGCGTGGCCCCAGGCGCTGACGCCGAATCCCTGCATGCCGGCTCCGGGCAGCGAAGCCAGTTCGCTCCAGTTGCCGGTCTGCGGATCCAGTGCATAAGTCTTGCGGGAGATTTCACCGTCGCTGGTCATGCCACCCAGGGCGTAGATCTTTCCGCCAACGGCAGCGACGGCCAAGGCGCGGTTCTTGAACGGAGGAGCCGGTAGCGCCTGCCACTCGGCTTTCTCGTCGTTGAGATCGAGCACCCAGGCCGTGTCGTGCCACTGGCCGTGGCCTTCACCGGCCAAGATCCAACCGCCGATGACGTAGAGCTTGCCGTCGTGGACGATCGCGTCGTGCGAAGAGCGCGGCTCGGGCAGGGCCGGCATGTCTGACCAGGCGCCTGTGGCCGGGTCATAGCGGCGCACGACGTCGGTGGAATGCAGGTCTTCGGCCTCACCGGCGGCGTTATGGGCCGTCATGCCGCCGACGCGGTAGAGGTACTTGCCGTCACTGACGAGGGCGAGGCCCTGCAGCGGCGTTTCCATTGTCAGCGACTGCCACTGGACGGGGTGATTCAGATCGATGCGTCGAAACGCCGGGGCGAGATTATCGCGTGAATGGGCGTGGGCTTCGCCGCGGTGGCCGCCGTAAATGTAAAGCTGGCCATCGAGCACGGCAGCGCCGAAGCTGGCGACCGGCTCAGAAAGGGTGATCGATGTGACGTCCGTCGCGGCGGGCGTGGCGGCGAGGACGGTGAGCAGCACCGTGCTGACGGCTGTGACTGACATGTTCATTTCACCTTTCATCGGTTGGACGATCAGTAACGGTGCGATCGTCGTTGGGGCGAGCGACCTCAAAGCGGGCCGATCGGTGTTGTTCATCGCAGGGTTTGCGTTTCTGTCGGCCGCGCTGAGCGGGCCGGGCAGGGGGGCGCTATGCGCCGGGGCCATGTTCTAGTTCGCCGCCGTTGCGGGTCACCAGCGCCGAGCGCACTTCGGGCGTCGTTTCGGTGCCGAGGAACGTGACCGAGCCGTCGACCATCACGAAGTTGACGCCGCCGGGATGGTCGCTACGAAAGACTCGGGCACTGTATGGATTCAGATACCGGGTCGTGTTGTTGAACAGATGCGGGAACTCGGCGGCCACGTGTCCCCAGGCATAGTACCAATAGCCGTCGGCCCAGGTCGTGTCGCCCCAGCGGGGAGCACCGTTGTAGTCGGGGCAGCCCGACCAGAGAAAGTCCTTGAAGCCGTAGTCAATTTCTCCGACGAGCAACGTGTGTGACGTGCCGTCCTTGATGTGCTGGAAACCGAGGCGATAGGGCCGATCGGGATCGGGGTTGGCAAACGCTCCGTCGAGCTTGCCATGGGCCGAGTATTTCGTCCGGCTGGAGATCACGTAACTGCCAGGCGCCAGGTATTCGCCGCACGGCGTCAGCGGCACGGACCGGGGGATTGCCATCGACGGGCAGAGGTACGTGCTGATCGGCTGGCTTGTCACGGGTTTGTTGGCCGGATCGTCGATCGGGGCTTCGAGATTGTACGACGCGTAGGTGGCCGACTGTTCGAGAAACGGCAGCAGCACGACCATCGTGCTGCCGCGGTTTTCGAATTGCGTGCCCAATTTCGGCGGCGGCAGGTGCCGGTGGACCGACTCGAAAAGGTGCACGGCGATGCCTAACTGCTTGAGGTTGTTCGAGCAGTGCGTGCGTCGTGCGCGTTCGCGGGCGGCCTGCACGGCCGGCAACAGCAGCGCGATGAGGATGCCGATGATCGCGATCACGACGAGCAACTCGACGAGCGTGAATCCGCGCCCTGCCGGTTTTGCCTTCCTTGTTTGCGACATGACGATGCCTCCTAGCAAGCGCTGCGGACACGGTGTCGCCGGTGCATGCCGGCGATCAGCAGGGCGACGGCCAGACCGGCCCACGAGGCCGGTTCCGGGACGGCCTGAGACGTCGTGCCCGTGCCAAAGTTCTCGGCCCACACGAGATAGTCGAGACCGTCGACGACACCGTTGTCGTCCAGATCGCCGTTGTAGGGCGAACCAGGGGGATCCTCGGCCGGGTCGTCGCCGAAGTTCTCGGCCCACACGAGGTAGTCGAGACCGTCGACGACAAAATCGCCGTTGGCGTCGCCGGTCGGCAGCGACGCAATCGAGACGTCAAGCACCAGCACAGCCGTGTCACCCAGGCTGCTGCCACCCGCATCGAGGTAGAAATCTGGGTAAGTGACCTCTCCGCCCTGTGTTGAGTCGTGGAAGGACGTGATTGCGAAAAACAGGGCGCCGCTCGAGAGTCCCTCGCCGAGGTATTTCAGCAGGTCGGGATTGCCCAAATCGAGGGCGAAGCTGAGTTCCGTGTTGGCCGGTACGAGGCTGCCAGCACTCACGGCGTCAGTTTGGCCAACGGCCCAGACGTTCGGGTCGTAGCCCTCGCGGACGTTGTTGCCCACGTCACGGGGGTTGCCACCGTCGTAGTCCGAGGCGAAGGCGCTGCGGGTTTCGTGCCAGGGAAAGCCGATCGGCGAGAAGTCGGTCGTCTCGGCAAACAGGGTGGGGTCGCCGCTGTTGGCAACGTCGAGGCCAAGAAACCCGTTCCGCGTTGCCACACCGAAGAGCTCGATGGGCCGGCCCGCGTCGGCGTCGGCACCACCGTTGTAGCTGGTGAAGGGGTCGGACGTTGGGTCGTAGATGAACGCATTGTCGGAAACGATTGTCGCCTTCACCACGGCCGAGTTGATCACGTAAGCGACCGCCGGCAGACCGGTTGCATACTCACTGGACGTGTCGAAGCCGACGAGTGTCTGCGAATCGCGGTCGTCGAAATCGCCTTCGCCGAGTGCACCAAACGTGAGTCCGACGGCGCGGGTGCCGGGCGTGGCGTTGAAAGGGTACATCCAACGGTCAAAGCCGACGGAAAGTTCGACGGGGACGGCAACTCCTGCGTGCGACGGCCGGACGACCAGGGCGGGGATCAGGGCAATTCCGGCCGCCAGGGCAACACGAGTTGCCCGACGAATCAAGCAAGCCAGCACAGTCAATTCCTCCTAAGTGTATTTGGGAAAGTCGGTTGCAGCGGTCCGTGTGGACCGCGATCGGCTTACCCCGGGGATTGGAATTGCTAGCTGCCATGAAGTTGGTGGCTTGCATATTGATATTGAGTCTCAATTGCAGTAGATTTTAGCGGGCGGCAGCGGCGTGTCAATGCCCCCAGTTTTTTCCCGGGACGGCGGACCCGCGGTGTGAGCGCTCAGGGAGGTGGTGGGCCAGGGTGCCTGACGTCTTTTTCCCCCACCGATGTATGAACGAATCTAGCGACCAGCAGCGACATGCCGCGTCTGAGCCGACCAACCTGCCACGCGAGGTTGCATCCGCCGATCTGCTGCGCGGCGAGCGCTACATCGTGATCACCCACGGAGATCAGCGTTACCGGCTGATCGAGACCCGCAACGGCAAGCTGATGCTGCAGAAGTGATCTAGCGCGGGACGAGCGTGTAGCGGCGGGGCGGACGGCATGAGGTGGCCCACTGGTGCGGCCGTTTGAAGACGACGTTGCTATCGCGGACCGCTTGCAGTAGATTCGTGCCCAGCCGTCGGGAGCGGCGTGTCAGCGACCAGAGGTGTTGCGCGCATGTTTCTCCCCCACCCGTTTCCCGATGAGCGATGACCAATTCGAATCAGGACCAGCCGTCTGCGCCGAAACACCCCTCTGAACCCCGCGAAGTGAGCTCGGACGAATTGCTCCGCGGCGCACGTTCTCTCGTGATCACCCACGCCGGCGAGCGCTATCGCCTGCTCGTCACCCGCAACGGCAAACTGATGCTGCAGAAGTGAAATCCGTAGTGGTCGGGCGGCGTTTTGCACGGTGTGGCCGCGGCAGCTATGGTGGGACAGAGAATGTCTAGTGGGTTTGCGCCACGAATGGCCACGTTGACGAGCTATGCGACGGTCCGGCTTTGACGATTCGGCGATGGAGATACTTCCGTCGCTCGCGGCCTGGGGCATCGGTATTGCCATTTTTTGGCTTCCGGTCATCGCCCACTTGCGCGACGGTGGTTACTCGACGAGGACTCAAGTCGTCGGCGCCGTCTCAATCGCTGTGTTCTTGATGGCACCACCCGTGATTCTCTGGATGATCGGCTGGTTTTGCACGGCGACCTCGGGGCACAGGTCGGAAAAGCTGTCCGAAATCATTTTTCAGGCGCTCAGGTTCTACGGATTCGCCGTCCTCGTGGTCGGGGGCATCGCCTACGCCGTCATGTGGCTCGCGTACTGCGCGCGATCGCACGTCTGATTGACTCCGTCAGAGCGACAGCGCCCGGGTGCCCCAGACGCGAGCGATCACCAGCACGGTGACGGCGGCCGCGACCATCAGCAACGAAACGGCCACGGCCGCTTCGAGGTTGCCGATGCTCAGTTCCAAAAAGACGGTCGTCGAGAGCACCTCGGTCTTGTTGCGCGTCGCACCGGCGAAGATCAGCAGCGGCCCGAATTCGCCCAGTGCGCGGGCCCAGGCCAACGTGGCGGCGGTCAGCATCCCGTGCCAGGAGCGCGGAAACGCCACGAGCATGAAGGCCTGCGCCTGGTTGCAGCCCAGCGTCAGTGCGACCTTTTCCTGCCAGGTGTCGATCTGGTCGTAGGTGGCCCGCATCGTGCGGATGGCAAAGGCGGCGGCCACCATGAACTGCGCGAGCACGACGCCGGGCACTTGGAAGACGAACCGTTCCCGCAGTGCCTGGGGGGCGAACTGGAAGAGGATCAGCAGGCTGAGCCCCACGACCAACGGCGGCAACACGATCGGGATGTCCAGCATCGCGTCGAGCAGGTTGCGGCCCGGGAAGCGGTAGCGCGACAACATGTATCCCAGCGGCACGGCCACCACCAGCGCAAGGATCGTCGTGAGCAGGCACGAGACGAGCGTCAGCTTGACCGAGTAGCGAATCTCGGGTTTGGCCAGCGCGTCGAGGATCATCACCGCGGGACGCACCAGCGCCGGCGTCGACTGCACGTCGGCCCGTTCGGATCGGGCCAGATACACCACGTCGGCCAGTAACATGCCGACGAGCAGCAGTACGTAGAGCCCGCCGATCACCGCCATGCTGAGATAGAACGGCCAGTCGGCCGGCACGCGGTGGGCGTGGCCTGCGGGCGTCGGCGTTGATGCACTGTGATGGTCGTATGTGCCAGGACCGTCGTTCATTTCTCGTCGGCGGTGGTGTGGGATACGGCGGCGGCCGACCCGGCCAGCGGCACGTCGAGTCGGAAATGAAATCCAGCCGTGCGGAAGGCATCGCCCGAGGCGGCGATCGCGTCGTAGAGCCGGCTGCCGAGCTGCTTGTGCCGGCTCGACCTGGCCAGCGCAAACGGTTGCACGGCCTTGGCAGCGTCACTTTCCAGGCGGATCACATCGACGCGGTCGGACTCGGCCAGGGTGTCCGTGGCGTAGGCCAACGTGGCGTCGACCGAGTCGGTGGTCACCGTGGGGATCAGCATCGCCGACGAGGCGGTCTGCGTGACCACGTTCGCCATCACCGCGTCGTACACTCCTTCGGACTCGAGCAACTGGCGCGTGAGCACGCCGATCGTGCACTGGTCGGGTTGTCCGACCGACACGCGGACGCCGGGCTTCGTCAGGTCGGCAAGCGACTTGATCCCGGCCGGGTTGCCCTTGGGCACGGCGATCACGACCGAAGTGTCGGAAACGTCGACGTCATCCTGAAACCAGTCTTTGACCGACTCGAGGTAATAGCGATCGCAGGCCATGTAGGTGTCGGGAAAGCCGCTCCCCTGCTGCTGTTCGTTGATCGTGCGCATCTGGGCCGTGAGGATGCCACAGCCGTTGTAGACCGTGTTGACGACGACTCCTTCGCGCTCTTCAAATTGCTTGATGACGTCCTCGACGGCGCGGCGGTTGACGCTGCCGCAGTAAAACGTCAATTCGGGCGTTTCCTCCCAGTCGTCGCCGTCGACGGTTTGGTATCCCGCCGCGGCGAAACGCTTGAGCCCACGGTCGGCAGCCGAGAGATAGCGGGCAAATCGCAGTGCGTCGGTGGGGCGGCGGCTGGCGGTGAGCACCCCCAGGGTGACGTCGACCTTGCCGGGGGCGAGTTCCGGGAGCGGGACGGCCTCGAGATCGTCGTAGAGCGTGAGCGTCGTGTCCCAGACGATTCCGGCGCCGGCGATACCGAGTTTCACGTCGTTGGCTACGTCGGCGACAGTCGGTTTGAAGACGCCGTTGTCGGTGACGTGCCGCTCGACGGCGTCCCACCGGCCCGATTCCCGCAACAGGTCGCGGGTGAGTCGGCCAACGGCCGTCTGATCAGGACTGCCGAGCGCGACGACGACGTCGTCGCGAGTGAGGTCGTCGACCGACTTGATGCCCAGCGGGTTGCCCTTGCGGACGACGACGACGGGCCGCATTTCGGCCAGCGACATCGTTTCGGCGACGAGCCCGTCGTTGTGAGCCCTGGCGGTGTAACTCTCGTCGCCGGCGATGTAGACGTCGCCGGTCTTGGCCACCGCGATCTGGTTGAGCAGGGTGTTGGACCCGCCGTACTGGAGCTGGACGCCGACGCCGTATTCATCCTGGTAGTCGGCGGCGACCTTTTCCACGACCGGCCGCAAACCGGCAGCGCAGTAGACGACCAAATCGTCGGTGGCGGCTGCGTTCGCCGGGGCATCGCCCGACGCATCGACTGCCTCACCGATGCCGGGTCTGCGGCCGAGCCCCGACAGCAGGAGCGACAGCAGCGCGACGAGCACGACGGCCGCAAATATCACCACAAAGAATTGATTCGCCGAACCAGTACGGCAGCGCACGGTCATGAGCAAGAGCCTTTCAACTAGGAGTGAGTACGAACGCATCATCACGTGACGACGCGACTCCCGAACGCGATAGGCAACTGGCTAATCTAGTGGCTGGTCGAACCATTGGCTACGGGGCACAAGGTCGATCTTTTGGATCGACCGGTTTCACGGCGATTTTTCGAAGGCGGCGTCCGAACCGTCGGCCGCCGATTCGACGAATCTTAACAAGTCGAGGATTTCTTCGCGGGTCAGCGTGTTGAGCAAACCGGCGGGCATCATCGACACACTCGACGGCACTTCCTCTTCGATCTCGTCGACGGCGATGACGATGGGTTCCTTGTTGTCCAGCGGATTGGCCAGCAGGGAGACCGATTCGTCGTCGCGCTTCGTGACGATGCCGTTGTGGATGCGGCCATCGGTGTCGATGATCGTCACCGTCTTGTACTGGTCCTCGATCAGGGCCGAGGGGTCGACCATCGATCGCAGCACGTCGGCGCGCTTGAACTTGCCGTCGGCGATTTTCTTCTTCACGCCTGCCAGGTCGGGACCCACCTCGCCGCCTTCGCCGCCGATGCGGTGGCACTGCACGCAGGAGAGTTCCTTGAACAACGTTTGGGCCCGGGCGAAGTCGCGCCCGGCGTCGGCCTCGTCGACCGAGTCGATCAAGTCCGAGAAGGTCCAGGACCGCACGAACGGCCGGGTTTGAATCGTGGGGTCGACGGTCGGTGCCAACACCTCGGCCGGCACGTCGTCGAGGTTTTCCACGACGTGCATCGTGCCGTACATCCGCCTCCAGTGGCCCGGGAACGTGCAGACAAAGGGGAACTCGCCCGGTGTTTCGGGCGCGGTGAAGCTGACCCGTTTAGTTTGGCCCGGTTGCGCGAGTTCGCTGCCGTACAACACTTCGTCCATGTCGGGGATGAAGCTGCGGGCGAAAGCGTCGGGCGACGTCGCCATCGCTTCGGCGGCGATGCCGACTTTAGCCAACGCGCCGGGTTTGACGACCACGACGTTGTGCGGCATCACGTCGACGTTTTCAAAGACCAGTTCGACCGGCCGTCCAGCCTCGACGAAGATCTGCGTGTGGTCGTAAAGCATCTG
>JAGQPT010000127.1 GCA_020426575.1 Planctomycetales bacterium | reverse complement strand
TGGCCATGTGCGCAGTCGATCTCGGGGTCGGGGAGCCCGAATTATAAGAGTTGTCCATTGTAGGGGACAGTGATCCCAATTCACCGCCACGCAGCCAGACACCTAAACCGCTAACCCCCAAAACTCCTGAACCCCTAGCCCCTCCGACCCGCGTTGAGCGATTTTTGCCGCTGGGATATAATCCGCCGCGCCGAGAGTTTGGTGAAACTGCGCCGGACCGCGCGCCCGGCGCCATGCCGGCGGCCGCCCCGTCCGGCGACAAATCGGCGCACCGACTGACCGAGGACCATTGCCACGAACACACCGCGCATCGGTATCGGCCACGACACCCACCGGCTCACCCCGGGGGGGCCCCTGCGGCTGGGAGGCGTCGATGTCGCCCATGACCGCCAGGCCGTCGGGCACAGCGACGCCGACGCGTTGCTACACGCCCTGGCCGACGCGCTGCTGGGCGCCGCCGCCCTGGGTGACATCGGCGAGTGGTTCCCTGACACCGACGAGGCCAACCGCGGGCTCGACTCGCGTGAGATTGTCCGCGACGCCCTCGTCCGCGTCACCACGGCAGGCTGGCGAGTCGCAAACGTCGACGCCGTCGTACTGGCCCAACGGCCGAAGTTACTTCCCTACAAACAAGCCATCCGCGAGTCGATCGCCGCGCTGCTCGAAGTCGCCCCCGAGTGCGTGGGCCTGAAAGCCAAAACCGGCGAAGGGGTTGGCGAAATCGGCCGCGAGGAAATCATCCAGGTGCAATGCGTCGCACTGTTGCTGCCACTTTGATCGCGTCACCAGTGAATACAATACTCGCCCCCTAACACGTTCACACGCCCCTGTCCCGTCTTCGCTCCCCACGACCGCCGCGGGCGAGACTCGGCAACATCACCGACCAGGGAATACGAAACGAGCCCATGACCACGATGACCGACGAACGATCCGGCACACCCACCGCAACCAGCACGTCGCAGATCCGCGTCTACAACACGATGACGCGGTCCAAGCAACCACTTGAACCGGTCACGCCGGGCAAGGTGGGGATCTATCTCTGCGGCCCCACGGTTTACAAGCCGAGCCACATCGGGCACATGGTCGGCCCGGTGATCTTCGACGTGATCAAGCGCTACCTCACGTACCGCGGCTTCGACGTCACCTGGGTCGTCAACATCACCGACGTCGACGACAAGCTGATCGTGGAAAGCAACCAGCGCGGCATTTCCATCCAGGCGCTCGCCAACGAGATGATCGCCGACTACATGACCAACCTCGCCGCGATGGGCGTCGACACGATCGATCACTTCCCCAAGGCGACCGACAACATCGACGCCATCATCGACTTCATCAGCCGCCTCATCGACAAGGGATTCGCCTACGCGGCCGACGGCGACGTCTATTTCGACGTCGGCAAGGACAGCGCCTACGGCAAGCTCAGCGGTCGTAGCCTCGACAGTGTCCAGGGGGAAGGTGGCGAGACGGCCGACCGCAAACGCAGCCTCGCCGACTTCGCGCTTTGGAAAAGTGCCAAACCGGGCGAGCCCTCCTGGGAGAGCCCCTGGGGACCGGGTCGCCCGGGCTGGCACATCGAATGTTCCGTGATGAGCCAGCAGATCCTCGGCGAAACCTTCGACATCCACGGCGGCGGGCTCGATCTCGTCTTTCCCCACCACGAAAACGAGGTCGCCCAAAGCGAATGCTGCCACGGCAAACCGCAGGCCAGGTATTGGCTGCACAACGGCCTGATGCAGGCGGGGGGCGAAACCGGTAAGGTCGGCGGCCGCAGCACCCGTGCCGCCGACGCTGCTACCGAGGTTCCTGCCGGCGCACCGGCCGAAGGCGACGCCGAGGCCCAGGAAGCCGGCAAGCTCGGCAAGAGCAAAGGCGCCGCTCCCTTCAGCGAGCTGCTGAAAAAACACGCGCCCGAGACAATCCGCTTCCTGTTGCTCTCGAACCACTACCGCCGGCCGATCTACTTCAGCGAGCAGCGTCTCGAAGAGATCGCCGCCAGCCTCGAGACTTTCTACCGCTACTTCAAACGCTACGAGCGCGTCACCGGCGAGTCGTTCTACGCCCTCGACGCCGCCGCGGGTAGCGTCACCACCGACAACAGTGACGAGACCCAGGCGGAGGTCAGCCGGCTGCGTCAACGTTTCCTCGACGCGATGGACGACGACTTCAACACGGGCGCCGCAATCGGCGATCTCTTTGAACTCGTTCGCGCCTTGAACAAGTACGTCGACCAGCACGCCCTCGAAGCCGCCGACGCGCCGCCGGCCGAGAAGCTCGCCACCTTGCAACAGGGCACGAGTGTGCTCCGCGAACTGGCCAGCATCCTGGGCATCTTCCGCCAACCGGTGCAAAGCGCCGGCGGAGGCGACGACGCCCTGACCGGCGAACTCGTCGCGCTGCTGGTCAAGCTCCGCGCCGAGGCCCGTGCCGATAAGAATTACCAATTGGGTGACCGCATCCGCGACGGCCTGCAGGAACTCGGCGTCACCCTGGAAGACCGAGCGGACGGAACCGAGTGGACGATCCAGCGCTAGGACCGGCGGACCGACACGGTTCGCGGCCACACATCGACGCCCGCCAAGCCGCCGCGCGGCCCACGCGCATCCTCGGTGTCGACCCCGGGCTCAACATCACCGGATACGGCGTGCTCGACTTCACACCGGCCGGTCCGCGACTCATCGAAGCGGGCGTGATCCGCGGTCGCAGCCGCGGGTCGCTCACCCGCCGGTTGGTGGAAATCCACGACGGTCTCGCCGAGGCGATCGCCGCGCTGCGCCCCAATGCCATGGCGCTCGAACAGTTGTACTCGCATTACAGCCGGCCGAAGACAGCGATCCTGATGGGACACGCCCGTGGCGTGATTTGCCTGGCGGCCACGAAAGCCGATGTCCCCGTCACGCACTACGCCGCCACGCAGATCAAACGCATCCTCACCGGCAATGGCCGCGCCCCCAAGGCCCAGATGCAGCGGGCCATCCAGCGCGAGCTAGGCTTGGCCACGGCTCCCGAACCGGCCGACGTCGCCGACGCCCTGGCGATTGCCCTCTGTCACTATCACCTCGCCGGCAAGAGCGACCTGACGCAAACGACGCGCTAACCATAGGACACGACACCCTTGATCAAGAAAGTCACCGGACGGCTACTGGACGTGGGCACCGATGCCATCGCACTGGAGGTCGGCCCGTTTGAATACGAGGTCCTCATCCCCGAGTACAACCGCCGGTTGCTGCAGGCCAAGCTGGGCGAGGACGTCAGCCTGCACACGATCGACTACCTCGAAGGCAATCCGATGCAGGGCAAACTCACGCCCCGCCTGATCGGCTTCATCAGCGAGGCAGAACGCGAGTTCTTCGAGCTGTTCTGCTCAGTCGACGGCGTGGGCGTGAAGAAGGCGCTGCGGGCGATGGTGCGGCCCGTGCACGAAGTCGCCGAAGCGATCGCCGAACAGGAATCGAAAACGCTGTGCGCGCTGCCGGGCATCGGACCGGCGGTGGCCGAACGCGTGATCGCCAAGCTGCGGCGCAAGGTGCCAAAATTCGCCCTGTTGGTGTCCGCCAACGTGCCGGCCGAGGGGAGCGTCGACCGCGACGTGATCTCCGAGACGTTCGAAGTGCTCTGTTCGCTGGGTCACAGCGAGGCCGACGCCCGCCGGCTGCTCGACCAGACGCTGGCCAGCAAGCAAAAGTTCAAGGACGTGCAAGACCTGCTCCAAGCCGTCTACCAGCAACAACACCAGGGCAAGGCGTAAAGCCGATACACCAAACTGGCACGTGCGTAACGATTCGAGGTACAATGCGGCCATGTCCAGCACCAGCCTACTTGACCGCGTCTTTACGCCGATCGGCCGCTCAATGACCCCCGAAGTGGCGGCAGAGATCGTCGCTCTGCGCGCCGACGACGCTACACAACAGCGCGTCGATGAGCTCGCTGAAAAGTGCAACGAAGGCACGTTGACCGAGGCCGAACGTGACGAGTACGCCCAGTACGTCGCCACCTTCAACATCATCACGATACTTCAGGCGCGTGCGCGATCCGTCATCGACGCCGCCAACGGGCAGTGATCGTGGACGAAGAGCTTCGCTCAACAGTACGCCGGCGGGCGAAGCATCGTTGCGAGTATTGCCAGCTGCCTCAAGAATGTGCGCCGATCTTTCGCTTCCACATCGAGCACATTCGGGCACGTCAGCACGGCGGAGGTGACGAGCCGGCGAACCTCGCGCTGGCCTGCCCAAACTGTAACCACCATAAGGGCCCCAACCTCACCGGTATCGATCCAATAACCGACACGGTCGTAATGCTGTTCGACCCACGTACGCAGTCGTGGGCTGAACACTTCGAGATATCGGGACCGCGGATACTCGGTCGCACACCAAATGGACGAGCGACGGTGCGACTACTGGACATAAACGGCGACCAACAACTGCGCATGCGTGCCACGCTTCACGACCGGGGAGAGTGGCCGTAATTTGACAACGACGACCCGACGTTCGGCCAATTCTTTTGCGGAGTCCACGCCGCGTCGACGGGGAAACCGCCGGAACTCTCTAGGCCAGACCACTGACGATCGTCGGCCTTCACCTAATCGCAACTCGTGCGTTCCCCCCTGGGGCCTCACCTTTTTGACGTCCATTCAGCTGTTGCCGTGTACGGCGACGAAGCCCTAAACAGGCGTGGTGTCGCGACCAGGGTTTGTCTATATTACCGACTGGCCCTGGTCAACAATTGTTCACCATCGCAGACACCCCCCGCACGTCCTCGCCACCACCTCCCCCCACACGCGACGATGAGCCACGAGCCGTACGAACCGTTTGCTGACGCTGACGATCACGTGCCCACCGCGCGCGAGCCCGTGCTGCGCCAGGTCGAAACGTTCGGCGACGACGACGATCGGCTGCTGCGCCCCAAGCGAATGGGTGACATGGTCGGGCAGAGCGCCGTCAGCGAGCGGATTCGCATCGCCGTCGACGCCGCCTGCAAACGGGGCGAACCGCTCGGACACATGCTCTTCGACGGGCCGCCGGGACTCGGCAAGACAACCTTCGCGATGGCGATCCCCCGCGAGATGGGCGTCTCGGTCCAGATCGCCAACGGGGCCGGCCTCTCCGCGCCCAAGGACATCGTCACCTACCTGACCAACGTTGAAGAACGCAGCGTGCTGTTCATCGACGAAATCCACCGCATCCCCAAGGCCGTCGAAGAGTTCCTTTACCCGGCCATGGAAGATTTCCGCATCGACATCGCGCTGGGCGAAGGACTCAACGCCCGCACGATCAACATGCCGCTCAAGCCGTTCACACTCATCGGCGCCACCACCCGCAGCGGGCTGCTCTCGGCGCCGTTCCGCGATCGTTTCCAGACCCGCGAGCACCTCGACTTTTACAGCGACGAAGAACTCAGCGAGATCGTCACCCGCAACGCCGGCAAGCTGGGCGAAACGATCGACGAGGCGGCAAGCTGCGAGATCGCCGGCCGCAGTCGGGGCACTCCCCGCGTGGCCAACAACCGGCTCCGCTGGGTGCGTGACTACGCGCTGAGCCGCGCCGCCGGCGAGATCACACTCTCCGTGGCCCAGGACGCGCTGGAGATGCAGGGCATCGACACGCTGGGCCTCGATCCTCTGGACCGCAAGTACCTCACGACGATCATTCGCGTGTTCGACGGCGGGCCCGTCGGGGCCGAAGCGGTCGCCCACACGCTCAACCTGGCTGCCGACACGCTGGTCGACGAAGTCGAACCGTTCCTGCTGCGATCGGAACTGCTGGTCCGCACCCCGCGCGGCCGCCGCGTCACGGCCAAAGGCCACAACCACCTCGGCGTCGCCCCCTCCTCCGACGACGAACAGGGCAGTCTGTTCTGAGGGCGGTGAGCCAACATGCGTCGCCCGACTCGCGTCACTCCAGAGCGAAGTCGAGCGTCCAGGGGTCTTGCTCGCCGGTGACCTTCGCGCTGAGTTCACTTTCGCCGTTGTACCTCGGTGGCAGATAGTTCTCGCGGCCGTCAGCGTTGTACTTCGGCAAGTCACTGGGCGCTGCCGCCTCGCCCTGCGGAACGGAAAAGATGTCGGTGTCGCCCATCTGAGCCGGCGCGGCATCGGCCCCATCAAGCAGAAATGCCCTAATCTTGATCTGGTGTTCACCGATCGGCACACCTCCTCCGGCGTCGACCGTATATCGCCCGTCGACGATCGGGGCGCCCGTCGCTCGACCCGGCTGGCCGGCGAACGGCAAAAAGCGAATGTCGCCGTTGCTGACCCGTTGCCCGGCGAATGTCACTTCACCGGTGACGACGACGCGGTCGGCCGGGTCACCGCCACAACCGAGGAACGACGACAGCAACAGCCCGCACAGCGCGCACACGGGCGTTCGAAAGGCGCGTCGCTTCGGCACGGGTTGCTTCGGCGCGAGTCGGCTCATGGCATGTCGAGTTCCTGGCTGGCTCGGGTCGTCTGCTTGCGCAGAGCCACCGCGTCGATGCTCTCGTTGAGAAACTGTACGCTGCCGTCAACCAGGCCGAAGTGAGCGCCGCCGGGATGGTACGACGAGAAGCCTGCCTCGTCGAAATACTCGACATGGCGATTGCCGCTGCCGTCGCCGTCGAATCCGTCGATGTCGTCGCGGCGTCCGCCGGGCACGCTGCCAAAACCGTTGACGCCGTCGCGCGTGTCCTGCACGTTCCAGGTGATCCACATGTGGCCGATCCAGGCTTGCCCCTGCGAGGGATGTGCTCCCCGACCGCCCGTCACTTCACCGACCAATAGC
>JAGQPT010000126.1 GCA_020426575.1 Planctomycetales bacterium | reverse complement strand
CGGGGGCTTTAGATCGTAGTATTCGTACACGTCGTCCGTGTTCTCGCAACAGGGCTATCAGATCCCAAATTCTGCCGATTGTTTCCGGGTTTGCGTTGGATTTGAACCACGCGGCGACGTCGTCGGGCCAATCGTTTAATGAATACGGAGGCACCGGCACGTTTTCATTGAACCATTCAAACACCTCTTCGAGCCACTCAATTTCGTGCACATCGAGGCAACCCTCGTCGCGGAGTAAACGTGCCTCGGTGACTACACCGGTTAGGTATCGATGGTCTTCACCATCGCTCCCAACCACGAACCTAATGTACATACGTTTGTCCGACACGGCTCAAAGTCTCGTAGGGCAGGCTCGCGGCTGCCGATGGTTTAATTCGCCGCTCGACCGCACGGGGCCGTTCACGGTCCCTCCCCGCGCAGAAGTGTTAAGCCTAGGCTTTGGCACGGGCTGAACGTCCCACACTTCGGTCGCACGGCACAGTGGTGAATGGGTACCCCGCCGAAAACAGCGGGGCTTTGCCACCGCATCGAAAAGGCTCGTGAACGAGCCTGTCACTGGACCGCCGATGTCACTCCCACTTCATGATACACTGACGCACGCAAGCGATAGAGCACGTGTCGTTCGAGACGGTGACCGGCCGGCAGCGAGGGGTGGTCGAAGTCCTCGGCCGGGTCGTGCGTCATGCCGAGCTTATCCATCACGCGACGCGAAGGACGGTTCACCGCGGCCGTGAACGATACGATTTGGTCGAGGCCGAGTCGGGTGAATCCATCGGTGACGGCGGCCCGGGCGGCCTCGCTGGCGTAGCCGCGATTCCAATACTCGGCGGCAATCCGCCAGCCCACCTCGACGCAGGGCGTGAAGTGCGCCTCGAAACGCGGCACGGCCAGACCGACAAAGCCCGCGAACGGCGTCACCCCCGGCACCTCGACGGCCCAGAGCCCGAAGCCGCGCTCGGCAAAGTGCGCCCGAACCCGCGCGGCAAACGCATCGCTCTCACTGCGGGAGAGCGTGCCGGGAAAGTGCTCCATCACACGGACATCGGCCCCAAGCGCCGCAAACGCCGGCAGATCGTCGTCACGCCACGTGCGCAGCGAGAGCCGCTCGGTGCGAATCGACGGAACAACCGTTTTGTCGTCGGGCATTGGGCAATTTGGAGAACACTATCCCGCCGTGTGAACGACGCGAGTGAGACTGCTGCGCGGGAAAGGACCGCGGCCGCCGCTGCTACTCGGCTGACGGTGGCTTGGCCTGCTCATCGAACCGGCGCAGCATTTCTTTCCAGTTCGTGAACACGATGCCTTCGCTCTCGAGGAACTGCCGCACTTTGGGATCGTGGAACATCTCGGCTTCCCAGGCCCGTTGTTGCCAACTGTTGGTGATCTTCTGCAGGCCGTCGGTGAGCACCGAGGGGTGGAAGATCAACTCGGTGATGCCGGGCTGCAGGTCGCGGATTTGCTGATAGAACGTGTCGACCTTCTCTTCGTAGGTCGGTGCCGGCGCGATCGACCCGAAGTCGTCGAGCTTCGGCAACGGATAGTTCTTGATCAACTCGAGCATCCGCTCGTCCATCGGGTATCCCTGTTTGCGGAACTTCTCGATCGTGTAGGGCGTCATCTCGATCACCATCGCCGGAATGTGGTACTCCTCGGCGACCTTCATGTAGGCGGCGGTGTAGTCCGGCCGGGCATAGAGCGTGCCCATGTGCGTGTCGATGTGGCTGGGCTTGATCCCGCGCGAGAGGGCACGCTCGACCTGGGCACGGATCTCCCGCTCGACCTCTTCGCCCGAGGCGTGCGTGGCCACACCCATCACGCTCCGCCAGAGGTAGCCGTCTTCGTCGACCAGTCCCGGCACGTCGCGGGGATTGCTCATCGGGCCCCAGCGATAGGTCTTCCACTCGCTCGTCATCGCCAGGTGCAGGCCCATGCACTGCTCGGGATGCTCCTGATACCAGCCGGCGATTTCGTTGAACCAGGGGCACGGCACCATCATGGCCGCCGACTGGATCACCCCGTCGCCGAGTTGGCGTTTGGCCGCCTCGTTCGCTTCGTAGCACATGCCGATGTCGTCGGCGTGCAGGATCAACACCCGGGCGTCGGCCGGATACCCCAGCTTCTCGCCCCAGCTCTCAGCCGTCGCGGGCCGCACGATGCACAGCGCGGCCACGAGCAGTGCCACGACGAGCAACAACCGTTGGGCACGGTTCGGGCGCGACGAACGGCCACGATGCGGGCCGTCGACGCTAAGGAACGAGGACGAGGGGCGGTCGGACGGGGCGATGCGTGGCACGGTGAGACTCCAGGTGGGTGGCTGTCGGGAACACGGCGAGGCGCACTTCAGCGTGGGCCGCGTCGTGCTATTAGAACCACGGCGAGACAACGACACAACGAACGTCGTCCGTTGTTCGTGCTAAACAGGGCGAAATCCGCTCCACGCACCGATCAAGTGGCCCTCCGCCTGAGAGCCCGTCGTGACATCATGGCCGAGCTGCGCGGCGTGGCGTGGACTTTTTCTCAGAATCCCGGAACTCAGGGCCGCCGCGGTACGTCAAACCAGTGGTTGGACGGTGGCCCGGCAGATCCGCGGAGCTGCCGCGCCACGACTGGGAAATGGGGGGCAGGGAATTCCGTGATAGGGAACTCGGGCCGAAACGAATCGGAGGTGAGTGATGTTGCGACGAACGAGCGACGCGCGAGGTTGGGCGGTGCTGGCAGGATTTGCGGTCGTTTTGCTGGCACCGGCCCTGGTGCGGTCCCAGGGGGTGCTGGTCGTCGTCGACCCCGACCAGCAGGTGCGCCTCCCCCGGCCGATCTATCGCCCCCGTCCACCACAGCCCCAGCCCACCTCGCAGTACGAGATCAGCGCGCTGGACGTCGCCGCCACGATCAAGGATCAGGTCGCCCAGGTGCAGGTCGCCCAGGAGTTCCACAACACGGCGAGCACGGCACTGGAAGTCTCGTTCATGTTCCCCCTGCCCTATGACGGCGCCATCGTTCGACTCACGCTGATGGTCGACGGCAAGGAACTGCCCGGCAAGCTGCTCTCGGCCGACGAGGCCCGCAGTCGCTACGAAGCGATCGTCCGCAAGAACCGCGACCCGGCGCTGTTGGAATGGGTCGGCCACGGCATGTTCCAGACCAACGTGTTTCCCGTACCCGCTGGCGCCAAGCGCAAGGTGACGCTCCGCTACACGCAGCTCTGCCGCGCTGACCGCGGCGTGACCGACTTCCTCTTTCCGTTGAGCACGGCTCGCTACACGGCCGGGCCGGTCGGTTCGGTCGACGTCCGCGTGACGCTCCAGAGCAACGTGGACGTGAAGAACGTCTACAGTCCGTCGCACGACGTGAAGATCGAGCGCGACGACCCGCGGCACGTCAC
Source organism: Planctomycetales bacterium (assembly GCA_020426575.1). Lineage (GTDB taxonomy): Bacteria > Planctomycetota > Planctomycetia > Pirellulales > JAEUIK01 > JAGQPT01. The sequence continues at coordinate 2,985 of JAGQPT010000126.1, read as the reverse complement.
GGTCACGTACCACGCCGAGCGCACGGTTCCGACTACCGACTTCCGCCTGTTGTACGACGTGGGCGACGACACGCTGGCCACGCGGTTGCTCAGCTACCGCCCGGAGCGTAGCGGAAGCGACGGCGATGACAATGACGGCGACGGCTACTTCCTGCTGTTGGCCAATCCGCCGATCGCCGAGCGCGACGACAGCCAGCCGCTCCCCAAGACGGTTGTGTTTGTCGTCGACCGCTCGGGCAGCATGAGCGGCAAGAAAATCGAACAGGCCCGCGAGGCGCTCACCTTCGTGCTGGACAACCTGCGCGAGGGCGATCTGTTCAACATCGTCGCCTACGACACCGAGGTCACCCAGTTCAAGAGCGAGTTGCAGAAGTACAACGACGAAACCCGCGCCGAGGCGGTCGGCTTCGTTCGCGGCATCAACGCGGGCGGCAGTACCAACATCGACGGCGCCCTCAAGCTGGCGATGGGGCAACTCACCGATTCGAGTCGGCCCAACTACCTGATCTTCCTCACCGACGGCCTGCCCACCGCCGGCGAAACCAACGAGAGCAAAATCGTCGCTGGCGCCACCGCGGCCAACCAGGTGCGGGCGCGCATCTTTTCCTTCGGCGTCGGCTACGACGTCAACTCCCGGCTGCTCGATCGACTCACGTCGACGAACCGCGGCCAGAGCGAGTACGTGCAGCCGGACGACAACATCGAGGACCGCGTCGCCCGGCTCTACAACCGCATCAGTTCGCCGGTGCTCAGCGACGTGGCCGTGACGTTCGAGATGAACGGCCGTGGGCCCGCCGACGGTCCGCTGACCGATCGGGTCTATCCGAAGCACGACTTCGACCTCTTCGCCGGCGAGCAGCTCGTCGTCGTGGGCCGCTACCGCCAGAGTGGCGACGTGGCGATCACGGTCACGGGCAGCAACCGCGGCGAGACCGAGACGCACCACTACGAGGCCACGCTGGCCGCCGCCGGCGGAGACCAGACGTACGCCTTCATCGAGCGGCTGTGGGCGGCCCGCCGCATTGGCGAGATCATCGACGAGATCGACCTCAACGGTGAGAACCAGGAACTCGTCGACGAGATGGTGCGGCTGTCGACGCGCCACGGCATCCTCACGCCGTACACGTCGTTCCTGGCTGACGAAACGACCGACCTGCGTGCCCTCACGCGGAACTCGGAGCGGGCCGAAGAGTCGCTGCAACTTCTCAAAGACGTGTCGGGCCGCAGCGCGTTCTACCAGCGGGAGGGCAAACAGATGCTGCGAAACTCGGCCCAGGCCAACACCCCGTCCTATGGCGCCGGCGGTTACGGCGGCGGCGGGTTCGGGAGCGGGGGATACGGGGCCAACGCGAATGGCGCACCGGTTCCCACAAGTCGTTTGGCCGGCGGCGGTGGTTTCGCAGGCGACAGGCAGGGCGGTCCGCCGACCCCGGCACTCTTGAGTGGCCGGGCAGCGTCGTCGGTTGGTGGGACCCCCGGCAACACGGCGGACGCCCCGAACGGCGACGGCGCGTTCGGTTCGGCAGTCCAGAACATTGGCAACCGCACGTTCTATCGCCGCGGCGAGCGTTGGGTCGATGCGAGCGTCAGCGACGACGAAGAGCAGAAGCTGATCCGCGTCACCCAGTTTAGCGACGACTATTTCCGCCTCGTCGAGAAACTCGGCGACGCAATCACGCCCTACCTCGTGTTCGACGAAGCCGTGCTCGTCAAAATCGCCGGCCAGGCGTACCTGATCGCACCGGAGAAGGAGTGAGAGGAATAGTGTCACTCAATATTTCTCTGCCCCGTCTTCCGGTGAGGGATTAGAAGTGGGAGATTTTTGTAAGTCCGCGGGCAATTCGTCCGACTTCAACGACACATCATCTTGCTCCAACAACCAAGCTGGTGACGAGATCTTGGCCGTCTTTTCGTTCCGTCGAACAGCATACGCAAGCATCGGACCTTCATGCTTGAACTCTATCGATCTCTCTTCGAAGTCAAGATACTCGCTAAAACGGCCTAGCAGTTCTTCATACGCTTGCTGATTCACCAGGGTCGTCCCCCCATTAGCACCCCCGAGCCTACAAGCGTATACGACAGGAGTGCCAACGACCGTCAACTCCCCTTTCATGTGCACGATACTCACTTCCCCATAATCGACGCCGATCCCAAGCCCCGTACTCTGTAACACGCTCGTGAAACAATGGCGGTGTTCACGGTAGTGTTGATCAAAAACCTGATGGCAACGCTTCGCCGATTCAATGGCCAACAGCCCCGAACTAGCTCCGGCAAAGAACTCTGGAAAGTACGCAAGTATGCCGTCGCCAGTAAACTTATCAAACACTCCGAAGTGTTCCAAAATAACGCCTCTGAGTGACAGGGCGAGCGAACTAATAAACTCCGCAAATCTCTTAGGTTCGCGGGCCTTTAACATCAGTTCTGTCGAACGACGTAGGTCGATGGAGACGACATACGCCAGACATGTTTCGTTCTCGTCAAATAGTTCCTTGAGACCCCGATCATCGAGGAGCAACGCCCGCGCGGGATCTCCAACTCGATCAAGCAAATGCCTCAAATCAATTTTGGCCAGGAGTTCCTTTTGATTTACCTCCAAGGCAATGATTTTTTGCTCTTTGTCCTTCGTCCCTTCCTTCAACTCAACTATTTCTGTCGCTTGCGTCGCAACTTTTTTCTTGAGATCTTGAATTTCTTCATCCAGTCTAAGTTGCTTGGACGAAGTGCCCGAGGTTCCGGCAATAGAAAGGGAAGTAGTCCGATTGCTTACATCTGACAGTGACGCATAGACGGATTTGAGTTGATTGGCATTCGACACTATCCTATTAACACCGGCATCGTAGAAGACACTGGTGCCATAGTTGCGATAGCCCAGGACTTTCGGACAGTGGCGGGGCGAGATTTCTACGCCGCTAGTGCCGGGGCGTTTTCGGCTTCGAACTGCTCGGGGGTTTTGTAGCCGAGCGACTGGTGGAGTCGCTGGCGATT
>JAGQPT010000125.1 GCA_020426575.1 Planctomycetales bacterium | reverse complement strand
GGCGGCTGCTTCGTCGGTCGGCTTGGCGGCGTCGCTTGCCTCCGCCACCTGGTGGCCCGGCGGCAACTCCGGCGGGCCTCCCACGATCCGCTGCATGTCGATCTGCCCTTCGATCTCATAGAGGATTTCGTCGGCCTCTTTGCGCACGAATTTGAAGTCGTCGACAACGAAGACGCGCTTGCGGCCGTCCTGCTCGTACTTGATTCGGGCGATGCCCTTGTCGCGCCAGCGCTTCTTGTCAATCTCGACAATCTGATCGCTCGTGAGTGATTGTCCCCAACTCGCGTGCAGGCGATCTCCGTCCAACTCGATCCAGCGCCCGCGCGACCGCAGCACGACCGTGAGCAGGACCAGGCTGGCAAAGCCTGCAATGCCTGCCATGATGTATTGCATGGCAATGTCGCCGGGCCCGTGCGGCCGTTCCGGCTTCAACGTCGACCAGCCCTGCTCCTTGGCATAATCTTTCCACTCGTCCTCGCGGCCCTCTTCCGCCATCTGGGCGTACGCGTTGCGGATCACGTTTTCGTTCGGATACCCGATCATCCCGTCGTACATCGCCCAGCATGCAAAGCCCAGCGCAACGAGCCCGATCAGCAGATAGCGAAGGTAAAAACGTCGGTCGGTAACAGCCCGAATGGCCATAGTCTGCCTGACGACCCTATGGGGACAAAAGAGATGGGACAAATATGAGAACGGAGGACACGCAAGTTTGAGAAATGTGCCGGTCGTGCCCCACTGAGAACAGGGCCCCGCCGGCCCACTTGGCCGTCACGCTAAACCATAGCTCACGGCCACTCCCCAGCCGGGCCGACACAAGCCCGCGAAACGACACAACCGAATGAATCGATGCTAGTGGAACGGCCGCCAAATGCAAGCCTGACTGTCGGGCCCGGCGGGACTCTCCGCAATTCAGGCCGGCGGGCAGCTTCGCATGAGAATCACTTGCCGCCCGCGATTTCCAGTCCGTACAATTTGTCCGATTGCTTGCGGCGAAATCGTCGTCCGAGCGCAATCGCTTGTTTCACCGCATCGAAATCTTCTTCATTGGACGCGAACAATGAATTCATCACGAAATCGCTCGATCCTGCTGGCCGCCACCCTTGCCGCAGTTCTGGGGCGATCGCTCACCGGCGTGACGCTCGTCCGCGCCGCGGATTGGCCGATGTTTCGCGGCCCCAACGGCAACGGCCAGACGGCCGACGCCGCCCCGCTGCACTGGAGCGCCGAGGACAACGTCCTCTGGGCGACCGAACTGCCGCAACCCTCGAACGGCAGCCCCATCGTCGTGGCCGACCGCGTGTTCGTCACCACCTCGCTCGACGAACTCGGCAAACATCGCAGCCTGTTTTGCTACGACAAGGCGTCGGGCGAACAGCGTTGGGTTCGCACGGTCGACTTCGGCGAAGAAATGCCCCACCACGCCACGAACCCCCACGGCAGCACGACGCCGGCCAGTGACGGCCAGCGCGTCGTCGTCTGGCACGCCTCGGCCGGCCTGTACTGCTACGACATGGACGGCAATGAACTCTGGTCTCGCGACCTCGGCGAGTTCCGCCACATGTGGGGCTACGGCTCCTCGCCCATCATTGTCGACGGCCGCGTGATCCTCAACACCGGCCCCGGTGCCCAGCCGCTCGTGCTCGCGCTGGACGCGACCAACGGTAACACGCTCTGGCAACACGAAGTCGCGCAGACGGGCAACGGCGAACGCCGCGACGACGAAGCACCGATGGGCTCCTGGAGCACGCCGATCGTGGCCCACGTCGCCGGCAAAGACCAGGTGATTGTGATGCACACCGACCACGTCGCCGCATACGACCCCGCCACTGGCGAGGTGATCTGGACCTGCGACGGCATCAGCCACGATCGCGGTGACCTCGCTTACTCGTCGGCGATCGTCGCCGGCGACGTCTGCTTCGTCACCGGCGGTTACAAGGGCCCCGCCATGGCGATCGCCCTGGACGGCCGCGGCAACGTCACCGACACCCACCGCCGTTGGCGCATCGAAGAAAATCCGCAGAACATCGGCACCGGCATCTTCGTCGACGGCTACGTCTACCGCCCCAACGCCGAAGCGGGCAAGGGACTCGATTGCGTCGATCCGGCGACGGGCGAGATCGTCTGGTCGGAGCGCACCCCGGCGGCCCAGTGGGGATCGATGGTGATGGCCAACGGCCTGCTCTACGTCACCGACCAGGACGGCACGACGCTTGTCTTCCGCCCCAACCCGACCGAATACGAAGAAGTCGCCCGCAATCCGCTCGGCGAATCGAGCAACAGCAGCCCGGCCGTGAGCGACGGTCAGATCTTCATCCGCACGGCAACGCACCTGTACTGCATCGGCGAAAAATAAGGCGCCTGTCGAGGCGACGCGGCCGAAACCTGGCCTGCGGCCGTGCCTATGTTTAATCGCGAAAAGGCGAAAGCGCGAAAGGGAGAAAGAGCGCGAGAGAATACTTGGGTGGCGCGGACACTCGATCGACCTAGTCTTGCCAGCGATCAAGACGCAATCCGATCGAGTGTCCCCGTCACCCAAATTCTCACTTTCGCGTTTTCGCTCTTTCGCGATTAGCCTTGTTAAGCGCCACGATCCCGTCGAGTTCAACGTTGTGAGGAATCCCGCCGTGTTCATGCGGTTTTGCGTCGCGTTGACCTGTTTGTTCGTATTGCCTCAGTGTCTCTCGCCGGCTACAGCGGCGGACAACAAGAACGTCGTGCTCATCGTCGTCGACGACCAGGGTTTCGAGATGGGTTGCTACGGCAACGACACGATCCGCACGCCCAACCTCGACGCTCTGGCCGCGTCCGGCACACGCTTCACCCAGGCCTATGCCACGGTCGCCAGTTGCAGCGCCAGCCGCAGTGTGATCCTCAGCGGACTGTTCAATCACAACAACGGGCAGTACGGCCACGCCCACGATTACCATCACTTCGCCGCCATGCCGCGCGTGCGGGGACTCAGTCTGCTGCTGGCCGACGCCGGCTATCGCACCTGCTCGATCGGCAAGTTCCACGTCGCACCACAAGAGACGTTTGACTTCGAGGTCTACGCCAACGACGGCATCCAGGGGGCCCGCAACCCGGTGCGGATGGCCGAGAACGCCCGCCGCTTCATCGAGGACATCGGCGACGATCCCTTCTTCCTCTATTTCTGCACGAGCGATCCGCACCGCGCCCGCGTCGGCTTCAGCAACGATCAGCCCCATCCCGGCGTCGACGAGGTCCACTACGACCCGGCCGACGTCGTCGTGCCGCCCTACCTGCCCGACACCGACGCCGTCCGCGGCGAGTTGGCCGAGTTCTACCAGGCGATCTCGCGTGTCGACCAGGGCGTCGGCCGTTTGATGCAGGTGCTCGACGACACGGGCCACACCGACGACACGCTGGTGATCTACATCAGCGACAACGGCCCGCCGTTTCCCGGCGCCAAGACGACGATCTACGACCCCGGCATTCACCTGCCGATGCTCGTTCGCCGGCCGGGGCAGTCGCCCGGCGTCGTCAACAACGCGATGGTCTCGTTCGTCGACCTCACGCCGACGATTCTCGAGTTCACCGGCGCGGCCGCCCCCGACTACCCGCTGCACGGCCGCTCGTTCCTCTCGATCATCGACCAGAGCGACCCGCCCGGCTGGGACGAAGTGCGGGCCTCGCACACGTTCCACGAGATCACGATGTATTACCCGATGCGGGCGATCCGCACGCGGCAATACAAGTACATCTTCAACCTCGCTTCAGGCCTGGAATACCCCTTCGCCTCGGACCTCTGGGACTCGCCGACCTGGCAGGAAGTTGTCGCCAACCACGCGCCGATGTACGCCGGCCGCACGGTCGACGCCTACATCCACCGCCCGCGGCGCGAGTTGTACGACGTGTCGGCCGACCCCGACGAACTGGTCAACCTCGCCGACGACGCGGCCCACGCCAAAGTGCTGACCGACTTGCAAAGCCGCCTAAAGAAATGGCAAGTGCGAACGAAGGACCCCTGGGTGATCAAGTACGAGCATGAGTGATGGAGGCAGGCACGATGATTTCGGGTTGGCTTTTTCTTTCGTGCACGTTCTTTATCTTGGCGGTGTCGAGCCTTGTCTTCTCTACGCGGCGGCGTCTGTTCATTCGGTTGTTTTCGACACCCGATGAACTTCGTCGAAATGCGAAGTCACTGCCACGAGGAGCGGCATTTCGACGCGCTTACAGAATGCTCGCGATGATGGAGACGATTTTAGCATTGGTGTTTCTCATCTGGTGGTGGCTGGGTGTGCCAGGATGACCAACGAATCGGGTGCCATGCCCACGCCTCCCACGGCGTGGGCATGTGGGTCGCGTTTGGCGCTGCCGTCGATGGTGACATCCACGGCATGTCCACGCCCACGGGGCGTGGACATGGCACCCGAACGCGTGAACCTGCACAGCCGGCCGCCGGTCAACTCGTGCTGTGGGTAACGTTTCGCGCGAAAGGGGTACTCTGATGAACAACGACATCCGCGAGGCTGCTGAGTGGGTGCGCCACTCGGAGCGGTTGCTCGTTTTCACCGGTGCGGGCATCTCGGCCGAGAGCGGCATCCCCACGTTTCGTGACGATGACGGTTTCTGGCGTGAGTTTCCCCCCGAGCGGTTCGCCACCTGGGATGGGCTTTTCAAGACGGCCCTGCATCAACCACGGGCGTTTGCCGAGTTTGTGCATGCCGTGATCGCGCCGATCGCCGCGGCCGAGCCCAACGCCGCGCATCGTGCTATCGCCGACGCCGAGCGGCACGTCGACGTGACGGTGGTGACACAGAACATTGACCGGCTGCACTGGGAGGCCGGCACCACGACCACGCACGAGGTGCACGGGTCGATGTTCGAGATCGTCGACCGACGACGACGTTTTCGTCGCTACGTGTCGCGGCAACAGCTGCGCCGCGTCGCCACGGCGATCGAACGCGCCAGCCGGGGACTGTTGACACTGCCACGCGTGATGTGGGCCGTGCGAAGAATCGCCGGTATCGGTGTGCGCGGCATCCATTTTCCCAACCTCGTACTGTTCGGCGACGCCTTGGCCGAACCCGCCTGGAGCGCGTCGAGGCGGGCCGCCGAACAGGTCGACTGCGTGATACAGGTGGGCTGCTCGGGAATGGTTTACCCCGCCGCAACGTTGCCCGAGATCGCCAGAGCGCAGGGAGCGACGGTCATCGACGTCGACCCACACAGCGGCCAAGGGGACATCTGGCTGCGTGGTACGGCCACACAGATCGTGCCGGAGCTGATGAACACCGCATTCGCGCCACGGTAGACATGCTCCCCCAACTCGCCGCCATCCAGCAGCGCCCGCAGTCCCAGCCCAGTGCGTCACCAAGGGACGGACCGGTGCGTCCCTCGCTGACGCCTTTAGAAGTTGCGCTTCGGGCTGGGATGAATGTTTCGGGCCATCGCAGGGAAGCCACGGCGGCCTTGGTCTCCCCATCCCGCCCTATTCGCCGGGATCGTGCAATCGGGGGTCGATGGCTTCCTGCAGTGCGTCGCCGATCAGGTTATACGCCAACACGACCAGGAAGATTGCCGAACCCGGAAATACGATCAGCCACCATAGCTGGTAGTTGGAACGTCCGTAGTTCAGCAACACACCCCAACTCGGGTTCGGCGGTGGGGCACCGAAGCCGAGAAAGCTCAACGAGGCCTCGATCAGGATTGCTGCCGCGATGCCGAACGTGATCGGCACAAGCACTGGCGCCAGCGCGTTGGGCAGGATGTAGCGGTACATGATCCGCGCCCGTCCCACGCCGATCGCTTGCGCCGCGATCACGTAGTCCGAGCCCCGCAGCTTGATGAACTCGGCGCGACAGAGTCGCGCGATGCTGGTCCAGCGGGTACAGCCCAGGATCGCCATCATGTGCCAGATCGTCGGTCGTTCAACGATGGCCATCAGCGCCAGAATCAATACGAGCGCCGGGATGCACATCACGACCTCGATCAACCGGCTTAGCGCCATGTCAAACCAGCCCCCCAGGTAACCCGCCAACGCACCGACGACGATACCGATGGCCGCCGCAATGCCCATCGAAACGAAGCCGACCAGCAACGCGATCGTAGAACCGTGGACCATGCTGGCGAACACGTCGGCGCCGGTCTGTGTGGTGCCGAAAAGGTTGAGCCGGCTCGGATGTCCGTCGACGCCGGTGGGATTACCGGGGCGATCACCCCATTCGTCGGCCCTCACGCGTCGGTAGGGATCTTGATAGACAAGTGGCCAAATCGCCCAGCTCTCGGGATCTTTCTCGGCGAGGTTCTTGGGATAGATGCGGCGAAAACCGTCCTTTTGGAAGATCGGGTTCTCCCAATTGCGGTTGAAGTAGCCGAGTGCCGGGAAGTAAGTCTGTCCCTTGTAGCGACAGACGATCGGCTTGGTACCGGCGATCGCCGGGGCAAAGATCGCCGTCATCGCCAACAGGAAGATGAACGCCAGGGCGATCATCGCCAGTCGCCGCTGACGGAATCGTTTCCAGACCATCGACCAAAATCCGCGCGAGGGCTCGTCGAGCACGTCGGTCGTCGAAGTGGGGGAAGCGCTGGACATGCGGCCGTTGCCGTATAGCGGTCGGTGATTCAGGACAAGCTGACCCGCGGGTCGACGATCGAATAAAACAGGTCGGCCAGCAATTGGCCTGCCAGCGTGAGCAGCGAAAACATCAGCGTGAGCCCCATGATCGTCGGATAGTCGCGCTCGCTGATCGACTCGAAAAACAGCCGACCCATGCCCGGCCAACTAAAGATCTGCTCCAGCACGATCGAACCGCTAAGCAGCGTCGGCAATTCGAGTCCGATCAGCGTGACCAGGGGTATCAGCGTGTTGCGGAAGGCATGGTGCATGATCACATTGTGCGGCGCCACGCCCTTGGCTCGGGCGGTGCGGATGTAGTCCTGGCGGATCACCTCCATCATGTTCGAACGAACAAAGCGGCTGAGAAACGCCAGGCTAGTGTAGGTGTAGCACGTGACTGGCAGTACCGAATGGATAAAGATGTCCCAGGTCTTGCCAAGCGTCGAGAGCGTTTGATGGTTGTCGCTCACCATGCCAAACAACGGAAACCAGCCGAGCTTCACGGCGAGGAAAATCTGCATGAACAGCGCAGCAACAAACGCCGGGAACGAGTAGAGCATGTAGAGCACCGTGCTGCCGATCCGCTCGTCGAGGTGGCCGCTCCGCACGGTGAACCAAAGCCCGAGCGGGATTGAGAGCAGGTAGGCCAGCAGTAGTGACGTGATACTTAGCATCAACGTCGGGCCGATTCGTTCGCGAATCAACCGCGTGACGGGCTGCTTGCGCGAGAGCGATTGGCCCAGGTCCATGCGGACCAGGTTGCCGACCCAAACGCCGTAAGCCTGGTACCACGGCTTGTCGAGACCGAACGCTTTTTCCATCCGCTTGAGATCTTCGGCGTTCATCTCGCGACTGGGGTCGAGCTGCGCCATCTGCACCAACAGGGGACTGCCGGGCATCGCGCGAATCAGACCGTAGATGAAAAACGTGATCATCACGAGCGTCATCACGCCGATTAACAGGCGACGAACAATGTAGTGGATCATGACAAGTCGGTCGGGCGGGCTGAGCAGGTGAGATCGGCGAGCTGCTGGCGGCGCACACGGTCAATCGGCCGTTGCCCAGATCGCCGATATGCCGGGGGCGAAGTGGTAGGGACCGCGGGGACTGAACATGTACCCTCGCAGGCCTTTGTTGAATCCATAAAACGCGCTCTGAAAATACAGGAACGTGTACGGCTGGTCCTGGTAAATGATCTCTCCGATGCGGGCGTAAAGCGCGCCGCGTTTTTCTCGGTCGAATTCGCCGCGTGCCTCGTCGAACAGGCGGTCCACTTCGGGATTCGAATAGCCGCTGTAGTTGCGCTCTTCACCAGTTTTCCAGAGGTTTTCGTTCGTGTAGGGGTCGGTGCCAGTTCCCCATCCAGCGAAACAAGCCTGATACTTGCGGTCATTCATCCGCTGCAACAGCACCGTCGACTCCAGGGGCTGGATGTTGCAGACGACGCCAATCTGATCGAGATTTTGCCGCAGCAGCTCGCAGATCGCCACCCGCACCGGGTCGGTCTTCACAACGATGTTGAACTCGAACGGTACGCGCCGTCCCCCAATCTCCTTGTCGCGAATGCCGTCACCGTCGGTATCGACCCAGCCGGCCTCGTCCAGCAACTGCTCGGCTTTGTCGAGGTCTTGCCGATAGGGCGCGAGCGGTTCTTTCGGCGCCATCCACGAACCGGGATAGAACATGCCGGCCGCAGGCTCGTTCAGGCCATAGTGAAGCGTTTCGAGCATTTCCTCGTGATCAAACGCGTAGGACATCGCCTCGCGGACGCGCACGTCTTCGAAAAACGGCGTTGCCATGTTCCAGCCGAAGTAGTAGTAGAGCCACTGCACGCCGCGCACCTTGGTGTTGAGCTCGTAGAAGGTGTCGTCGTCCGTGCGGGTCACCCACTGTTCGGGCGTCAGCTCCATTTCTTCGATCGTGCCTTGTTCGAGCGCCAACAGCGCCGACTCGGCCTCAGGGAGCACGCGGAAGCGAACGTACTTGAAGTACGGCTTGTCACGCACCTGCTTGCCGTCGTGCATGTAGTAGTCCTCGCGACGCTCGAGCAGGATGTCCTGTCCGCGGGTGCGGGAGACGAACTTGTACGGACCGCCCGTCACCGGGGCGTCTTCCAGGTTGACGTGATAGCGGCTGTTCTGCAGCGTGGGGTCTTCCCTGAGCGAATCCTTGTAGACGTGTTCGGGAATGATGGGGAAATTGATGTTCCAGACGTTGGTCGCCTCGGCCGCCTTCTGAAAGTAAACGAGCGTGTAGTCGTCATACGCCTCGACCCAGCGCAGCTTGTCTGTGCCACTGCGCACGGCCGGCACGGGCACCTTGGGATTCATGATAGTGCGAAAGCTGAAAACCACGTCGCGAGCCGTGAGCGGCTTGCCGTCCGACCACGTGAGGTCGTCGCGGAGCACGACCTTGTCATACATGCCGTCGCGCGACGTTTGCCAACTCTTCACGGTGTCGGCCGTCGCAAAAGGCTTCATGTTCCAGTCGAAGCTGAACAGCCCGGCGCTGATGAAGCCCGACACGTCGAACTCTTCGGTCGAGTTGATCAGGATCGGGTTCGTGCTGTTCACGTCGCCACGTAAGCGGCGCAAGAACGTCGCATCGTAGTTGACGTCGCTGTCGCTGGTGGGCAGCCGGCCCAGGGTATTGAGAATCCGTGCGTTCGCTTCTTCCGAGTTGTTGCGCAATGCGAGCACCGTGTCGACGTTCTCGGCCGGCGGCCAGGTCGCTTGATACTCGCGTAACTCTTTGAGTGCATCGACCACCGGTTGGTCAATCCATTCGACTTTGGCGTCGAGTTCGGCAAGCGTGGGCGGATCGAACGGTTCGATCAGCGTATCACTTTCCTCACTCGCTACGCCGGCGCTCTCGGTTGTGGCCGACACAGCCGCCGTGTCGGTCGTGCCAACCGGTGCCCCTTCGTTGGGCGGGGCAGAACAACCGGCAAGTGTCACGATCACGACGAGCAGCAGCACGAGCCTCGACGTCGCGCTGACGTCGAGTGCAAACGTGCCGAGCCGGCGGAGGCGTCCCCCTCGATGGAACTTTACGAGCACGAAGGACGGTGGTGCTGGTGTCGTCATATCTGCATCCGGTTTGGGGACATCAGTTTCGCCGCCTTCGGGACTAGCGGCGGTGTCGAGCATTCGCAACGGCCCGGTTCGGTGGCACTCGCTCGCAGGGGCGGACTAGGTCCCGCCATATCCGGGGGGCAGTACTGCTAGGAATCTCCGGAGCAGGCCAACGAGCCGGCGCGTCGCAACCGTACGCTAAACAATGGGTTGGGTCGGGTCAATGTACCCCGTCGACGCCCCCGTTTGAGTGCTTGTCAACGTTGCGGCACTTCCGGCGGACACTCCACGGGTGCTAGCTCCAGTAGCCAGCATCTCGGGCGCGAACCGGCACGTCGGCCGTCACTCGCCTTGCCGGCGCGGACTTGTCTGGCTTGCCCGTCACACTGTTGTTGATCGGTTTTGGCAAACCATGCTAACTTACCGCCCCTACGTCCACGGAGGTTGGCCGCGTAATCTTCGCGGGAGGTGCGTTTTCAGCACCGTCCGCTGAGGAACTCTTCATCGTCGCAAGTGGAAGGAACCATGAACGCGATAACATCGAACGCCCTGTCGTTGCGCAGGACCACAATTCTGGCCACGTGGCTGATGCTGGTCACGTCTTTGCTCGTGATGTCTGTCGCGGTGGTCCGAGCACAGGACGCCGACGGTGCCAGCGCCATCGAGTCGTCCGGCGATGCCGAATGGATCTGGTCGGCAGAGTTCCCTCGCGATGAAGCGCCTCAGGGGACGGTCTACTTCCGCAAGTCGTTCGACGTCCGCGACCCCGCTTCGGGACAAATCCGCATCGCCTGTGACGATGCCTACGAACTGTACGTCAACGGCCGGCACGTTGGGCAGGGCGACGACTGGCGCACGCTCGACAGCTACGACATCACACGCTACCTGGTCAGCGGTCGCAACGTAGTGGCCGTCGAGGCGACGAACGCCGCTCCAGGCGCCGCAGGGCTCGTGGCCGTCGTCAGCGTGCGTGGCCAGGGCAGCACCGACGTCTCGTATTCAACTGACGGCACCTGGAAGAGCGGCTCGCAAAAATTTCTCGGTTGGCAAACTCGACGCTTCAATGACCGCAACTGGACGGCTTCGACCAGCTTCGGCGAATTCGGCCGCACGACTCCCTGGAGCGAACAGACCGAGGTGGCCGGTGGTGCCGCGCACGGCCGATTCATGATTGCGCCGGATTTTCGCATCCAACGCGTCGTCGCTCCTGAGGAAATGGGCGGCGCCATTGCCATGACGTTCGACGAGCGCGGTCAACTGATCGTCTCGCGCGAAGGCGGTTCCCTGGCGATTGTTCGCGATGACGACGGGGACGGCATTATCGAAACCGTCACCGAGTTCTCCGATCGGATCAAAAACTCCCAGGGGCTCCTGGCGCTCAATGGCAAAGTCTACGCCACGGGCGACGGACCTGAAGGCACGGGCTTTTACCGGCTCAGCGACGACGACGGAGATGGTCAGGCCGAGCGGATCGATCTGTTGTTTGCAATCGACGGCGATATGAGCGAGCACGGACCTCACGCCGTGGTGCTCGGCCCCGACGGCATGATTTATCTGACGTTTGGCAATCATGCCGAATTACTGAGCGACGTACAGCCGAGCAGTCCACACGATCACTTCTACGAAGGCGACCTAGTGCAACCGCGCTATGAAGACGCTGGTGGCCACGCCGTCGGCGTCAAGGCGCCGGGGGGCACGATCCTGCGCACCGACGCCGACGGGAAGTTTATCGAACGCGTCGCCGGCGGACTGCGCAATACGTACGACTTCGCCTTCAACCGCCAGGGCGAACTGTTCACCTATGACTCGGACATGGAGTGGGACGAGGGGCTGCCCTGGTATCGCCCCACGCGGATCAACCACGTCACGCCCGGCGCCGAGTTTGGCTGGCGAAGCGGTTGGGCCAAGTGGCCTGACTACTACGTCGACAGCCTGCCGGCAATTGTCGATACGGGTCGCGGGTCGCCCACGGGCGTCACCCTCTACGACCACTACCGTTTCCCTGCCCGATTCCACGACGCGCTGTTCGTCGGCGATTGGTCGATGGGGCGCATTCTTGCCGTGAAGCTCCGCCGCAAGGGTGGCTCGTATGAAGCGCAAACCCGCGAGTTCCTCGTCGGCCGTCCACTCAACGTCACCGATTTGGAAGTGGGGCCCGATGGTTGGCTCTACTTCTCGACCGGCGGCCGTGGTACCGAAGGCGGCGTGTATCGCATCATTTGGAACGGCCGTGTGCCGCCGCAGCCGGAACTCGACGGCGTGATGCGGGCGATTCGCCAGCCCCAGCTCAGCAGTAGCTGGGGACGTGACCGCGTCGCCCAGGTGAAAGAAGAGTTGGGAGAAGATCTTTGGTCGCGGCAACTCGCCGCCGTGGCGGGTAGTAGCCGTTATGAAACAAAGGACCGCGTTCGCGCGCTCGAATTGATGCAACTCTTCGGTCCCTTCCCCACGCAGAAGTTGCTGGTTCAACTCACGGGCGATCGCGAGAGCACCGTACGTGCCAAGGCGGCGTATCTGTTGGGGATCCACGTCGACGACGCTACTGGGCGGACTCTCGTGCGCTTGCTCGACGATCCGGATCCGCTGGTCAGGCGGACCGCCTGCGAATCAATCGTTCGCAGCGACAGTGTGGCACCGGCCGCGCAGCTTGTCGAAATGATGGCCGACGAAGACCGCTTTGTCGCCTGGGCCGCGCGACGGGCGCTGGAACGGGTGCCGGTCGATCAGTGGCGCTCGCAAGTGCTGCAGCATCGCGATTGCCGGGTGTTCACACGTGGTGCCGTGGCGCTGTTGATGGTGGACGACCCTGCGTCGAGCAACGAGGCGATCCTCGACGGCGTGAGTGAATTCCTCGACGTCAATTTGCCGTGGGACGACACGGCAGCCGTGCTCCGCGTTGCCGAACTGGCGCTGATTCGCGGTGAAGTCGCTCCCGAGGACGTACCCCGACTGTCGGCGCAACTGGCCGAGAAGTATCCGTCGGACAATAGCGCGATCAACCGCGAGCTGGTGCGCCTGCTGGTTTATCTACAGCACGACGGTGTTGCGGAGAAATTGATGGCCCAGCTCCGTACGGAAATCCCCATGGAAGAGAAGATTCACGTGGCCTCGCACGCGCGCTTTCTGCGCGCGGGCTGGACCCCGCAGGAAAAGCTCGAGTTGCTAGAGTTTTATGAGTCGGCTCGCCAGCAAGAAGGCGGTTTCAGCCTGTCCCGCTACGTCGACAATTTTGTCCGTGACTTTTTCAAGGACATGAGTGAAGAGGAACGCAAGATGGTGCTCGAACACGGCGCCGAACTTCCCACGGCGGCGTTGCTCGCCCTGGGAGCCATGGCCGACAACCCGTCCCCTGGTCTGCTTGCCCACCTGATGCGGATGGACCAGCAACTGCAGGAGTCGGACAGCGAATCGGCAGGCCGGCTGCGCACCGGTATTGCTGCCGTGTTGGGACAAAGCCGGGAAAACCTGGCGATGGCCTACCTGCGCGAAACGTACGAAAACGAGCCGGAACGCCGCGCCGAACTGGCCATGGCAATTGCCCAGGAACCGGGCGGTGACAACTGGCCGCTGTTGGTTGACTCGCTTACCGTCGTCGACGGCGTGGCCGCTCAAGAGGTTTTGGCAAAACTTGCCACGGTCGACCGCAGTACCGACGACGCCGATTCGCTACGAAACGTCATCCTCAGTGGCCTACGGCTAGGAGAACAAGGCGGCCAACAGGCGGTCAACCTGCTGGAACGTTGGACCGGCAGCCAATTGACTGACGCTGGCCAGCCCGTTGCCGAGGCGTTGTCGGCCTGGCAACAGTGGTACGCCACGATGCACCCCGGCGCGTTACCGGCCGAGTTGCCGGTCGAACCGGAAGGAGCCAAGTGGACCTATGACGAATTGCTCACGTTCCTCAACTCCGACGAGGGGCGGCAGGGCGACGTGCACCGCGGAGCATTGGTATTCGAGAAGGCCCAATGTCTGAAGTGTCACCGCATGGGTGAACGCGGCGAGGGATTCGGACCCGACTTGACGACTCTGGCGCGTCGATTCCAGAAGAAGGAAATCCTTGAATCGATCATGTTCCCCTCGCACGTGATCTCCGACCAGTACACGAGTAAGACCGTCGTCACCATTGACGGGATGACGGTAACGGGCCTGGTCGGCGCGGCCGGCGCCGACGCCATCGTCGTACTCGACTCGAACGGCGAAAAACGGACGATTCCTAACGATGACGTAGAAGAGATCGCCCCGGCTCTTGTCTCGGCGATGCCGACTGGCTTGCTTGACGGTCTCGAGCTCGAAGAGATTGCCGACTTGTTCGATTATCTCACGACACCGGAAACGCTCACCCGGCGACCGCGCAGCACAGACCTCAAGACGAATTGACCACCGGCCCAGCGCGGCACCGAGTTCGCCGTCGTCACACGTTGCCTCGACGGCCGTCCGCTCCTGGTGGCGTCTTCCGCGATAGACGCGAGGGAAAGGCCACCAGGGCAGCAGGCTCGCGTGGATCAGCTCGGCCTACTCATCCAAAAGGCTTACTCATCCAGCAGGTCGATGGCGGCTGAAAGCGCCAATTCGTCGATGGCGTCGGTATGCATATCGAACCAATCGACGTCCTCGTCCAACACGCTGTCTTCCTCGCTCTCGATGTCGAGGTCGACGAAGAGTTGGTCGACGGCGGCCTCCGTGCTTGACACCGGCAGGAGCGTGCTACCCGTCTCTGCATAGCTGGATACGGTTACCGGCGCTTCGCTGCCGAACGATTGTATGTTCCCCAGACTGCGGACCAACAGTAGGTAGTCGAGGCTGCTGACGTGCCCGTCACCGTCGTAGTCACCGGACGTGTTGGGGGTCACGTAGGAGTCGAAATTGGCGGCAAAGTCCAGATACAGGCTGCCGAAATCGAGAGCGTCGAATTCGGCGACGAGGCTCTGGGAGTTCTGGTTCGTGTCGACGTGAGTCGCCCACTCGATGTAGTCGAGACCGTTGACATTGCCGTCGCCGTTGAAGTCGGCGTCGGTGAATTGCGCGCCACCGACGGTATCGGAATGTTGGGCCCACACGATGTAATCCAGACCGTTGACGACGCTGTCTTGATTGGCGTCACCGGGGAGGACGCGGAACTTGAAGATGAAGTTGCCGCCTTGGGCGCCGTTGCCGGACGGGAAGGTCGAACTGCTGGCATCGGCCAGGCTCGTTGGATTGTCCCACTCGCCGTCGAGCAATCGACCACCAACTTTGGCGTTGACGTTGTCACTGAGCGTGAGCGTGATCGCATCGCCCTGTGCCAGCCCATTGACGGTCCAGGTCGCGGTTCGTGACCCGCTGTCGTAGCTGAATCCACTGAACGAATACGTGCCGTGGGTCACCCCAACGACCGAGAGGTCGTTTTGTGTGACATTGACGTCTTGGCTAAACACGATCTTGATTTCGTCGACACCGCCGACGGGAATCGTGAGGAGTTGGTTACCATTGCCACTGGGAACGTGATAGTCGCTGTGCGTGGTGCTGGCGCCGGCAAGAATCACTTGCGTCACCGAGGGAACGGAGCCGGAGGCAGCAGAGCCAAAATTGTACCGCTGGGCGAAGACGTCAGTGAAGTCGGTGAGCAAATCGTCGTCGTCGCCCGTCCAGGTGATGACCGCCCGCCCCAAATCATTGGCCCCCACGGCAGGTTTGAATTGATCCTCGGCCGTGGTCGTGTTTACGACCTCTTCAACACCCAACGGTGCTCCGTCGGCCGTGTAACGTCGTACCAGCACTCCCAACCCGTCGTCGTCGGCGTATTCACCGGTCCAGACGATCGTGAAATTGCCGATACCGTCCATGTGCACGTCGGCCTGGTACTGATCGCCGAATGTTTCCGTATTGGCACGGAACTCGTCACCCAGTTTGACGCCGGCAGCGTTGAAGCGTCGGCCATAGACTCCGTAGCCGAAACCGTCCTGCTGGAAGCTGTTCCAGACGACCACGAAGTTGCCGTTGTCGTCCATGCCGACCTTCGAACCGGTTTGATTGGCAGTCTTGTAGTCGTTGACGGGCAACGGCACGCCGTTAGCGTTGCCGTTGCTGTCATACAACTGTGCATATACGTCGAAGCCGTTGATGGCGTCAAACCGGGACCAGACGACGACAAAATTACCCGCGGCGTCGGCGGCCACCGACGGCGAGGTCAGTCCGGTGGTCGTGACCAGGAAGTCGTTTCCTTGCCCGACGGCGGACGCGTTGAAACGACGTGCGCGGACCGCCCCGTTACCGGGATATCCGTAATCGCTCCAGGCAACGATAAAGTCGCCGTTGGCGTCCAGGGCGACCGAGGAATTCTTCTGCAGACCTGAGACGGTCGTGTTGACGGTGAACTGGCTCCCCAGCGGCGTGCCGTCGGCCGCGAAGCGGCGTCCAAAGATGCCGCTGGAATCCCCAACGCCGTTGCCTTCCCAGACGACAAGGAAGGTGCCGTCATCGTTCATGGCGATCTGCGAGAGGTCTTGATTGCCGACCGTGACCTGGTTGATCGTGAATTCACCGCCGACGGTGTTACCGGCAGCATCGAAACGTTGGGCCAACACGTCGCCTTGCCCCGAGCTGACTGACGTCCAAACGACCACAAAACTGCCGTCGGGGGCGACCGCCACGGCCGAGTCCCGCTGGTTGTTTTCGGTCGTGGTGTTGACGGGGATTTCTGGACCGATGGGACCAATAAATCCGGGGCCCGTCCCCTCGTCGCCCTTGATCACGAACACACCGTTGAAATCGCCGCCGGGCTCTCCGTCGTAGTTGCCGTCGAGTCGATTGCCGTCGACATCTTCAACAAAGTCTTGAACCGTGAGCAGATACTCCAGGTTGGTTTGCAATGGCGCGGACAGTTCAACGACAGCTTCGTACTTGAACAGTTCGCGATCGGTGAGCCCCAACTCGAACGCCTTGTCGAGTCCGAACTCAACGTCGGCCACCGCTTCGTCGATTTCAAGGTTGTTACGTGAAATGGCCCAATTGAGAACGTTCGTGATACTCTCGGGGGCCAGCGTGCTGATCGTATTGAGGTCTTCGCTGAAGCGCACGATCAACGTGTCGTTGTCGAAGGGAAGCACTTCCGTGACAATCGGGCCGGCAGTTCTGGAGATGGCGTCGAACCGACGCAGAAACACGCCTTGATCGTCTTGCTCGCCGGGTTGCTCGCCATTGCCACTCCAGGTGTACACAACGGCGCCGTCGTGGTCGGACGTAACGCCGGCCAGACGTTGGTCGCCATCGATCGTCTGATTCATCCGGGTGGGTAGGCCGAATTCACCGTTGGGACCAGCACCGTTCATCGACGGTGCATATGCACGTGCGAAGATGCCAAAATCGTCCGGTTCACCCGAGGTGTTGGTGCTGTTGACGTCTTGGAGGCTCTCCCAAACGATAAAGAAGTCGCCTTCGGCGTCGACGGCAACGCGCGAATTCTGTTGGTCGAACTTGGTCACTTCGTTGACTTGGAATTCACTTGCGACACCTTCGCCATCGGCAGTGAAGCGTCGGGCGAACACGCCGTTCTGGACGACGAAACCGTACGCCGATCCATACAGCCCATCTTCTTGTCCGTAGCTGGTCCAGGTGATAACGAAGTCGCCGTCGAGATCAACCGCGACATCGGGGCGCGTCTGGTTTGTCGGTAGCGCCAGATCGTTGACGAGGAACTCGGGGCCCAGCGGGAAGGCACCGGTGGCGCCGCCCGTCGCGGTGTCAATGAACGTAGCATAGGTCGAAACTCGAGCGTCAACCGAGGCCTCGCCGAAGCTCGAATTCAAAAACTCGTCGACGTCCGTGGGCACGAAACCGGAACCGCCAAACCCGTAGCTAGTGACGCCGGCAATCAGGCCGTCGATAAAAGTTGGGCCGCCGGAGTCGCCGGGAGCCGAAGTGACTTCGTTGTCGCCCAACCCCGTGTCACCAATGCCAAACTCCTGCCCGAAGAAGTCGTTTTGGGCGTCACCGTTGTCAAAGTCATACGCAAGTTGTGTGCCGAGGATTTGACCGAAGTCGTACTGGGTGCCAACGAGAATGTCGCCCACGGCATCGTAGATATTCTGGCCGGAGCGTTTACGTCCATCGGAATCCGTGTCGCCTTCCGTACCGGTACCGTGCCGTCCGTATCCCACCTTTGTGCTGACTTTGCCGACCTCGTCGCTGCCACGATAGATGTCGTATCGCTCAGCGGCGGACGGCGCGAATGAACTCAGAGTGAGCACCGCAATGTCGTTACCCTCGGCATAGTTCGAATAGCCCGGGTGAACGAGGATTTCACTCACCCCTAGACGGACCGGACCAGAAGGCAGGTCGAAGCGAATCACAACGTCTTCAGGAGCCAAGCCGGCGACGCAGTGCGCGGCCGTCAGGATGTGTTGCCCCGTCAACAACAAAGACCCGGTGCAGAATTCAAAGTTGCCGAACGCGGGGTATTCCAGCGCCACGACGCCGTCGAATCCTTGGCCGGTTGTCACAACGTAGTCCGCTGGATCGCCGGTCGTCACGATGCGAGGTTGCACGCTTTCTGGGGCGACGTTATTCAGCGCCTCGTCGAATGACCGACTTGACATGCCGATGATAAAGTCGCCGCGACCAGAAAAGCCGAAATCGTCGATGGCGTCGTTGCTGGCAAATCGTCGCGCGACGATATTTGTGCGGTTGACGGCATCGCCAAATTGCCCACCTGATTCCCAGGTGATCACGAATTCGCCATTGGCCGCGGCAGATACCGAGGGACGCGTCTGATTGTTGCCAGTCGTCTGATTCGCGAGAAACTCGCCCGTTGTTCCTTCGGTAACGGTATCAATCTCGACCGATATACCCGAACCGGTGATGTTTTCTTCCGCGATGGTCATTTCCGGCTGATCGGTACTGCCGTCCTCTTCGACGAAGGTGATTCGGTAGTCGGTCACAGTCACCGGATCTTGTTCTTCGCCGGGGCCGACCGGGACGAAAGGAATCACGGGTGTCACCACCACGTTGGCGAACGGTGCCAACGCCTGGCGAATGTTCTCCGCCGTGCCTTCGCCGTCGTCGTCGACGGTGAAGGTGATTTCATCCGTCGTATTTCCCCCCAGATCGAGTTTGAACGTCCCCCCCGTCGGTACACCGCCGATTGTCAACAGTTGGATTTCGTTGGCGCCTCCCACGCGATAACCCTCGCGGGAGTAACGCTGGGCGTATACGCCGTAGCCACTCTCATCCTGACCGTAACTCTGCCAGGTGATGACAAAGTCTCCGTCATTGTCCAGGGCCACGGTTGAATAGCGCTGGATGCTCTCGGTCTCGGTATTGACGAGGAATTCGTCGCCGATGGGATTGCCGCCCGAATCGTAGCGTTGAGCGTAGATGTCCCAAAGCGTTTCGTCGTTGAAGCTCGTCCAGGTGACGACAAAGTCACCGTCCGAGTCCATCGCGATCGACGGATAGTCTTGATCGCCGGCCGTTGTCGAGTTGACCTGGAATTCCGGGCCGCGTGGTGTGCGGTCGGCGTTATACAGTTGAGCAAAAACGCCGAGCCCGTCGCCGTCTTGGCCATCACTTGTCCAGACGATCGCAAAATCTCCGTCCGCGTCGCCGGCAATCGTTTGAGGGCTCTCCGTGGCTTGGTTGCCCGGCACGGTGCTGTTGACGCGCGACTCGTCTCCGTCGGGTAGCTGGACCCGGAACCCGCGGGCGAATTGTTCGCCCGCCGGCACGAAACCAGTGCGGGCCAGCGCGTTGAGCGACCTGTCACGCAGCGCTGTTGTGCCCACAAGTTCGTAGACGCCGTCTTGGAGCGGTGTGACGCCGGGAAGCGGGCCATTGCCGTCGAACGTGACCACCGCTTCCCACTTATTCGTGGGAGTCGGACTGAGCCCCAGCTCGAATGACTTGTTCAAGCCGTACTCGATCTTTGTGATGCCGCCGTAGATCTGCTGGGGTGAATCGCCGTCGAGACGATTGATGGCCCAGTTTGCCGGGTTTTGTACCGTCGAGGCGGCCATCTGCTCGTCAAAAACGACCGTCATTTTCTGGACCGGATCGAAGATGAAATCACCGTCACTCACCGAAAGATTGTCTACCGTCATCAGATCGGTGACGATCGGTCCGGCCGTGTCGGTCAGCTCATCGAAACGCCGGTAATAGAGCTCGTTGGTCGGAAATTCACCCCACACCGAGATGAAGTCACCGTCGGGTTGCACTTCGACCTGGTGATTCCACTGGTAGGTGCCTTCGACGTCGGAGCGCTTGATCTGCTGACCCGCCGATTTGAAACCATGCTCAATCATCAAGTTGACGGGCATGGGTTCGGCCGGCTCGGTTCCTTCGTCGAGTGGTTCGGCCGTTGCCTCCAACTGGTTGTCGAGGATGTTGAAGTTGATCCAGCGATCGTGCCAGCCGTCCTGGTAGTCGATGCGGAAGTTGAAGAAGCCGTTTTTGAAGTCGGGTGAAGCCGGGGTGACGATCGACACGCGTACGGGACTGTTCGCGTACGTCATGTTTTCGTCGTAGTTGGCGATATTGAGGGCAAGGATCGCATCTTGAATCGTTTGGGGCCAATCGTTCATGTTCTCGGGGAGCGTGATCGCGGCCAGTTCTTCGCTAATCGTTGTGCTGAACCCGGGAGTGGCGCTTTGAACGCTGACCAGCATCTCGAGCGTGAAGGTGCCGCCATACATTACCGGGCCAAAACCGTCGCCGAAGTCCACGTCCTGCACGCGGATGATCGTGGCATCGTTGATGTGGTCGACGTTCGTGTTGACATAAGAATCTGAGATCAACACGTTGAAGTCATTGAATTCGCCTCCCGGCAGCGGACTGGCGGCGAACTGTGCGATCAACGCACCGTTGGGATCTCCCGCCACCGGCAGCACCGGTTGTTGGCCGGCGATGGGGAAGAAGCCCCGACTACCGTCCTGTCCGTAGCCGTCCTGGGCGACGATGGTGTCACCGTCGGCGTCGGTTGAAATCGTGGGGCGCGTCTGCGTGCCATAGAAGACGTTGAAGCCGTCGAATCCATCGGGGCGCAGGTTGGGTTGGGGGTCGATGCTCAAGTTGTCCAGTTGGAACTCGTACCCCATTCCCAGGCCAATATCATCGGGGAAGGTCAACAGCGTTCCTGCCGCATCGAACGCCTGCATATAGTTGGAGAAAAACGCGAACTGACCGTCGGCGTCTTCGACGTCAAAGGAACCACGGGTGTAGGCGACGAAGAAGTTGCCGGCCGAGTCGAAGTCGACGGATGGTTGCGAAGTCACCCATTCAGTTCCATCGGAAGCAGGGTTGGGCACGATTTGCCACTCGTCGCGGATGAGCGTCGCGTCGGCGTTGTAGAGTTTTGCGTATACGTCGGGGCCTCGTTCCCACGTAATGACAAATCGGCCATCACGGCCCAGGTCAATGTCGGGATTGCGGTGTATCTCCGTGGTGGGGGAATTGACGACGAATTCGGCGCCAACCGGGTTGCCGAACCGATCATACCGTTGCGCGCTGACGTGGTTGAAGAAACTCGCGTCTTGCCCCTGATTGGCCCACGTCACCACGAAGTCGCCCACTACGTCCATTGCGACCGAGGGAGTGAACTGCGGATTGGTGATGTTCGAGTTGACGCGAAAGTCGACACCCTGTGCAACGCCGACCGAATTGAATCGCCTGGCGTAGATGTCGGTGCCACTGCCGTACTCAGGACCGGGCCCCTGCCAGGCGACGACGAAGTCGCCATCGGCGTCCATTGCTACGGTCGGAGCACTAAGAGCGCCGCTCGGTACTTCATTCACGCGGAACGTGTCGCGCATGACCACGCCGTTGCGATCGAGCAGTTGGGCGTAGATGTCACCTTGTGAGACCCAGGCGACGACGAAGTCACCGTCAAAGTCGGCGGCCAGCTTGTGCTGCGTGGCCTCTAGGCCTCCCGTATCGATTAGTACCTGCTGCGCGTCTGAGTTCGCGGTCAAGGCGGACAGCGAGAGCAGGCGACGATCTTCCAGCGGTTCGGCATGCAGACGCTGACGCTGGTGTTTGGCCACGCCAGCTCGGCTGTCTCGGCGGGAAAACATGCTGGATATCTTCGCGGATATGTCCGGGTACATTTACCTCGATCTCCTGACTAGACGCGGCGGGGTCTTCACGCGCGTGGATTGCGCGCGCATTGACCTGCGTTAGTGGTGAGCTTCGCAGCCGCCTGACGGGGAGTTGCCCTGCGTGTATGTTCCGATTGGGTCTCTGGAGGGGCCTCGCGCCGAGCAAAATTCAAGGACGCGACGACGCCACAGCGTTCGCCGAGTCAGCGGATCATCCGCACTGGAGGCGCCAGGACCATCGATTTCTTGGCCCGATTAGGCCGCGCAAACGACACGACCCGATTCTCCGAAATTATCCAGAGACTACACGCGAGTCAAACAAAAATGCCGGGAAGGCGCATAATATCGGCGGGATACTACCTCGCACGGGCCGTCAGCCGTCACTCACTTGGTGCCAGGACCAACTGCCGCAACGCGTCGAGCACGTCGAGCACGTCGTCGGCAGAGACGTCGGACCAGCCGGCCATTTTGTGGCGGAGAATCGCCAATTTGAAGGTTTCCAGGGCGTCGAAAAGGTCTTCGGGAAGCTCGCCCAACTGCTCGAACGCTCGATACGGTTGGGGCGTTGGAGCGCCGTGCGGCGGTGGCGCGAAATCGGTGTCCGATGAGTCGGCCTCAAGAAGTCCGTTTACCACCTCATTGTCCGATCTGTCGCTCCGTCGCAAAGGAGCCGCTGGCGAATCCCCCGATTGGTCCGTCGGATGAACCGTTGTTGATGTGTCATCGACAACGAAGGGGGCGTCCTGTTCACCCTCCCGCAGGGTGCCAGCAAATAGGGCCGCCGTGGCGTCTTCGTCCAGTTCGGTAGCGATCACGTCTTCATCGCGCGGCCTTTGCGACGCCGGTGCGCCTACCGCCTCCCAACGTTGCAAGCGGGTTTGCGAGACCGACCAGCCGTTGCCGACCGCTCCTTCGAGCCACATCTCCGCGTCGGGCCAGTCAAGGGCCGCCAGGAAGTGACTCCAATACAATCCCTCGTATTGCTCGCGCACCTCGCCGAAGCGCTGGGCGACGCGGCGCAGCCGACCGACGTGCTGGCTGCTCACCCCACCGACCCGTCGGCTCCAGGCTTCGTCGGAGTACTCCTGAGCGGCCGCTCCATCGTCTTCGAGCGCAGTGCGCCACTCGTTAATGATGCGGCCCTTTTCCCAATTGGTCGTGCTGACGAGTCGATTCCAACGGCCGACGTATTCGCCACAGGTCGCCTCGAGATGGGCGGTGCCGTGCTCATCGGTTTCTGCGGCGCGTGAAGCTGCCTGTTCTGACATCTCAGTTCCATCTGGGGTGAAAAAAACGCTCTTACCGATGCTGCCGCACCCGCAGCAGCACTTGGGCACCTGTCGTGAACTGGGCCACCGCGGCGGAGCCGAATATGGCGAAGCACCCCGGCCGTCAACAGGCATCAGGTGCGCGCAGCCCGAATTCTAGATCAGCGCCGCGCGGGCAACCAGCAGTGCGCACCAAGTTGCGCCGCGACGTCCGATTGGCGCGGGGAAATTGCCGCCGTTTCGACGCACGCCATCACAGATGCGTGTGCAGCGACGGCATGCGGTGACGGTGGAAAACATGTCGCGCAGCGGAAGACAAAAAGCGCGCGGAATGAGTTTTCGCCTCGCGATGCCCAGAATTTACGCCCCTTCGGAAGCGGGCGCCTTTTCGGCGGCGTCAAAACCAATCGTCCGGTGCGAACCGTCACAAAACGGCCTATTTTCCGAAGCACCGCAGCGACAAAGCGCAATCGCCGGTTTGTCGGGATTGAGCGGAAACGCATTGCCGTCGGCGTCGACCACCTCGAACGATCCCTCGACAAGAAACGGCCCGTTGTTACGGCAAGTGATCTTCACGTCGGCCATGCTTGGTCCTCACTGGGGCGTGCGTGGTGCGCTCGGGGCGACCAGCGTGGGGGCTATAGGTCGGCCAGCGGCCGACACGCATCGTCGAAGTTTAGCCAATCGGCGTGTGTTTTCCAGGGGGCACGCTCCCTCCAGTTGCTACATACTTCACGTACACGACTTTTACTCTCGCGATCAGTGCATGCGTTATTCGTCGTGTGACTCCGACTGCGCTTCGACCGGCGCATCATCCTCGGTGGCCGCCTCGTCCGATTCTTCACGTTCGTGCGGAGTGGGTTGGGTTGCTACGTCTTTCGGCTGGGCTTCCGGCGGTGCCGCTTGTCGGACGTTCTCATCGCCGCTGGTTTTGTTGCTTTCGGCCGAAGAGGCATCGCGCTGCTCAGCTGTGGTGCGTTTGTCGCGATCGCCGTCGAGCGGTTGGGTTGCAACGCGGAGTACGAACAGCGTGCCAATCAATTCATCGCCCGATGCCGCAGCGTTCGATGCCGAGTCCGACGGTGCCGCAGCGAACGGCGCCGGCGTCGCCGGCTGTTGTGAACGCGCGAGCGCTTCATTGGGAGCGTTGCCGGCTGCACGTCGTCGGGGGGACGGCAAAGGCGCGTCCGGCGTGGCCGAGCCGTTCACTTCCGAAAGGGCGTCGTTCGTCGTGGGGCCGCTCTTGGCTGCCGACTGCTCGGGCAGCACCTGCTGAATCATCAAATCACCAGCTTGTCCCGCTGCGCCGCCGAAACCGGGTTGATTCGCCGTTTCCTGGAGCACATTGGCGGCCCGCCACTGGGAAATCGCTTGTTGGCCCTCCGTGATGGCACGCTGCACGTCGGCGTCGGCCGTGAAGGTTGCGTCTGTCGGGGATGGCGAAGCGTCTGTGTCGGCCAGCTTGGCGTCATGCGCCAATTCGCTGTAGAGTTCGGAGTTTCGCCCCTGGGCCAGGGATGGGAGCTGAGCCCGCAGTGCGACTTCGCCGTTCGAGCGGGACAGTTGCGAACGACCAAGACGCACGACGGCACCCTGATTGAGCGGAGTGACGATTTCAGATTGTTGGAGCGTCGTGGGTGCCGCGAAATCGCCGGCAATCTGTGCAGACGAGGCGGCGGATTCGTCGTATGCACGGGAATCAAGGCTCTGTGCGACTTGTTCTGACCGATCACTGACTTCATCCCGTGTTCGTTGCGCCCTGACCTCGACCGACGCGGGTGGGGCGTCCCTGCCGAGCGAATTGACGTCGAGGCGGTTCGAGGCGACGTCGAGCATCGCCACGTTGCGGAAGACGTCACTCGATGACTTCAAGTCGGTGACGGCCGCTTGAAGCTGTTGCGGCGTCATCTCGGCGTAGTAATAGCGGAGCGACGAGTCGTCCGCAACTTCTTTCGCGTCGCGTTGTGATGCGTCCTCAGCCGCCGTCTGCACATCGAGGTCGAGACTGAACACGTCGACATCAGCGCGCGCTGGTTGGGGCGAAGCGGCCGAATTCGACTGCGCCGTCACCACCATTTGATTGGCCAGCACCGTGTTGAGCCGTTCATCGCCCAACGGACCTGGCGGTACATCGACTTCGACGACGTACACGGGGCGCTGAGCGGCCTCGACGGCCAAACGCCGGCCTAGTTCTTCGGGGCTCGAACCGGCGTTGGCGCCAGGCAAGTTACCGTAGTACGCCCCGCTGTAGCCGTATCCATCACCGCCGTAACCGGCCCCGCCATAACCCCCTTTGCTGTAGCGGGCGCCTCCAGTGGCACTAGGGGAAGGACTGGCCGCTTGTCCGCGATCATCGTGGGCATTCAAAGTATCGTCATCCGCGGGGGCACCCGTCGTCGCCACCCCGGCGGCCCGAGATCGCATCGGCCCATCACTGGCAATGCCTGGGTTCGCCTCACCCGCGCCCCCCTTGGACATCGGTCTGAGCTCGCTGCGAGTGCGGGCTGTTGCACCACGCGTCTCGGCGGCTTCCCCATCATTTGCAAGCGCTTCAGCGGGCACGGCGGCACTGGCCGCGGCATCGTTGGCTGGCGTTGCCAACCGATCTTGCTCAGCTCCGTCTTTCTTTGTGACCAGCGCGACGGTGTCTTCGGTGTCGCGTCGTACGAGAACAACCACCAGCAACAGCGCGGCCAACGTGGCTACCGTGCCCAACAAGACGCGTTGTTCAGTGAACCAGCCTGTTCGTGGCGCGACGTCTGCATGTACGGTGCCCCCCGGTTCATCGTCACCTCGGGCGGCCGCCAAGTGCCGAGGCACCGAACGTTGCGAGCGAGCGGCAACCGCCGGCGCATCCACGGTGAACATCGCTCGCTCGGCTTGTCGCAGCACACGGTCCGCCAGATCGTCGTCCAGCGACGATGCAGGCAGCGAGCGCAAGGTGTCGCGCAGCGCCGCCAACTCGTCCCACCAGCGGCGACACTCTACGTCGTCGGCCAGTAGTCGCTCAGCCTCCGCGCGGCGCGGCTCATCGAGTTCACCGTCGAAGTGGGCGCTGATCAGTTCTCGTTCGGCTTCGTTCATCGGGGTCGTGTGGGCGGCGCGACCCTGGATGTGACGCGCCGAGGCGTTCGGGGAGGTGGGACTTTAAAGTAACGTTATCGCAGTCGGTTTATGCCTCGGATCTCGAGTCCGGCGCCAGGACGTCACGCAGTCGGTCGCGCAACTGGCTCCGTGCCCGTGACAACCGGCTGCGGACCGTGCCGACCGGAATTTCGAGCACCTCGGCGATGGTTTCGTAGTCGCAGTCTTCCATTTCGCGGAGTACGAGCACGGCGCGGTGTTCTTCACTCAGGGTTTCCAATGCCCGGTGCACCAGCGCCGCGCGCTCGTCGGCGTCGAGGGCCGCTTCAGGGCGGGCTCCGTCGGCCACCGGGTCGAGGCCGCGCGTTTCGCCCAGTTCGTCCAACGACACCCGTGGCCGTCGGCGTCGTTGTCGGCTTGCCGAGACGTTAAAGGCAATGCGGTACAACCAGGTGTAAAAACTCGAACGACCGCCGAACGTCTCCAGTCGGACAAACGCCTGCACAAACGCCTCCTGCACGACATCCTCGGCCTCTTCGGGGCAGCCAGTCAGGTGCGCCATCGTGCCGAACAGGCGGTCCTGGTAACGACGCACGAGCCGACCGAAAGCGTTGCTTTCGCCGTCGAGCGTTTGCGCGATCAACAAGGCGTCGTCGTTCACGGATCGTTGCTACAAATTAGATGCGGTGCGGCGGTGAATCGTTCCACGCAATCCCTGAGGACGAATCCGAGGGCCGTACCCCATTGGTCATGAGGGATCGTTTGGCTCAATCCATTACCCCGCAATCACTTGCGTTTGCCATTGTCGGCACCCGCCGGATCCGACGAGCACGACCTCAAGCGGCCAACCGTCGCGGGTCTGGAGTTCCGGTCATCGGTAGTACGCTGCCGGCGGGCCGTTGGTTGAGGTACAGCCATAACGCCACACCACCAGCGAGCAGGCCGAGGCTGACCCACTGCGAAATCGAAAGCGACGTGCCAAACTGACCGAGCTCGTCCACTCGGATCGTTTCCAGGAGAAAACGGCCGATCGGCTGCAGGATCATCAGCCAGGCGAGCACTTCGCCGTCGCGGCGTCGGTATGGATAGATCGCCAGCAGAAACAAGCAAAGCAGCACGCCCGTCGTTGCGCTGTACAACTGAGTGGGATGCACCGGCAGGCTATGCCGCGTCCCAACTCGCGGTTGCCAGCTCAATGCGCTACTGCGGCCGGCCAGGGTCAGCGAAAGCGGTTTGCCACCAGCCAACGAGTCGATCCACGCGCCACTGAGCGCGAAACGCGCATCGTCGGCGGTCTTCACGGGGTAGTTGCCGACACGCTCAATTGTTTGGCCGATCGTCACACCGGCCACCGCGGCGGGCGAATCCGGCACAACCTGCTCGATGACCGGTGCGCCCGACTTGGCCAGCATGATCCCGTCGATCGGTAGCGCGCCGGTTTCGATCTGGTTGACGTACGGCGGGCTTCCCTCGGGGAACTGCACCGCCCAGGCGACGTCAGCCGGTCCGCCGTAGCAGCAACCGTTGAGAAAACAACCGAGCCGTCCCAACCCCAGGCCGAGCGCCACACTGGGAGCCATCAGGTCGCAGAGCGCCAAGGCCGGCAGACGATGCCGCTTCAGATAGACCACGGTGACCACCGCACCGGCGAGCACACCTCCGTACACGACCAGCCCGCCTCGGGAGAAATTGACGACGTGGGTCATTGTCTCAGCGAGCGAATCACTGCGGAACTCGTTCCAGTACTGGATGACAAAAAACGCGCGGGCACCGATGATTCCGGACACCACCAGCCAGAAACTGAGCGAATAGATAATATCCGGGTCGATCCCCATGCGCCCTGCCCGATAGGCCGCCAGTGCCACACTGAGCACGACAGCCAGGAAGAGCATCGTGCCGTAGCCACGAATCGGAAAGCCGGCCGGCGTTTCTGCCATTGGCATGAACCAGACAATCGCGGCGCCGACGAGTGCAATCAACGGGAGATAGCTTGTGGTTTCGCTGCCGAAGCCCGAGCGGCGAATCTGCCGCACGAGTATGACGGCCGAGACAATGGCCCACAGACCCAACAGCCAACCGACGCCGAAGAGTTTCACGCCGGCGATCTCACTGGGGATGTAAAAGAGGGTCTGTCTCACGCCAAATGCTTCCCCGTCAAAAAGCGGTCTTGTCGGTCCCGTTGCCGCGGCACTGCGCACAACTTAGCCACACAAAAAAAATCGCCCCGTAAACGCGCAGCATAGCCCTCGCAGGGGCATCTCGAAAGCCCAATGTCTCCCCCCGGACGGCCGGGGCACGCCAGCATGCCGCTAGTGGTAACGACGCGGTATCGACCGCCCGCTCTATGAGAACTCCAGATCGGAGAGTGTGCCCGACAGGATCGTGTTGTCGATCAGCCGAGTGGATCCCACACGTGCTGCCAATGCCGCCACCGTCGGTCCGGCAATCTCGGACACAGACTTCAGCGTGTATGGGTCGGCCAGCGCGATGTATTCCAGCGCGACGCCGCCGACCGATTCAATCAGCTGACGCATGCGGCGCTCGATCACCGCAGTGTCGCCCTCGCCGTCGTCAACGAGTTGTTCGGCCAGCCGCAACGATTGAGAAAGCGCCAACGCCCGTAGCCGCTCTTCAGCCGACAGATAGACGTTCCGCGAACTCAGCGCCAAGCCGTCCGACTCGCGGACGATCGGGCAAACGCGGATTTCGGGATGCATGTTGAGATCGGCCACCATGCGGCGAATCACCAGCGACTGTTGGTAGTCCTTTTGGCCGAAGTATGCCACCTTGGGCATCACGAGGTTGAGCAGTTTGGCCACGACGGTCGTCACGCCGCGGAAGTGTCCCGGCCGACACGCGCCTTCCCACTCGCTGGCGACACCGTCGTTCTCGACGTAGGTGGCAAACCCCTCGGGGTAAATCTCTTCAGTGCTTGGCGCAAAAACAAGCGTCACGCCGTGCTGCCCCAGAGCCACCAAATCGGCATCGAGATCGCGCGGGTACGCTGAGAAGTCTTCCTTGGGGCCAAACTGGGTTGGGTTGACGAAAACCGTGACCACGGTGTGGTCGCATTCGGCTTGGGCCGCGTCGACGAGGCTAAGGTGTCCAGCGTGCAACGCGCCCATCGTGGGAACGAGGCCCAGCGTGGCGCGGTCGCTGCCCAATACCCGGCAGGCACCGACAATCTCGTCGCACGTGGAGAGTACCTCGGGGCGGCGAATCGGGCGCTCGATTTCCTCGCTGGGAGCTTTATCCGGTGTCGTTGGCTCAGTGGTCATGGTCGCTTTGCTTCATTGTGTTCGCAGTCACGTCGCGTCGTACGCACGAGCCGGCGTCGGGTGACCGGCGGGCCGTCTTCGCCGAGCAAGCCGTCAACGCATCGCACGACAGGCCGCCACCGACTCCTCAACCGTGAGTTGCCAGTCGTTCGCGGGCACCACGAGCACGGGCCCCAGCGCGGGATGCTGGGCATACCGCTCGATTGCCAGGTCGAGCACGTTCGTCGGGGGAGCGGGACGATTGTCGTGACCGACATGCGGGGCGGCGGGGAGGACCGTAAGCCGAGGCACGACGACGTCACCGCGCAGTTCCTGCCAGGCATCCCCCAATTCGGGGGAATCTCGCGAGTCGGCCACCAACGGCCACTGGTCGAACCAGAAGTCGCTCACGGCCAATTGACCGACATCCGGCCAACTCGCCGAGGCCAAAACACGGGCCTGCGCTCGCAGTGATTCTAGGGTCGAGCCGGCCGACAGGCCAGTCGGTGACGAGCGGTCCGCCGACGGTGCGCGAACCAGTCGGGCTGCGCAACTCGCGGCCAGTTCATCAGCAAGACGGGTTCGCCACTCTGCGGTGCCGCCCCCCAAGGCAGTGTACAGCAGTGAAGCGTCCAGGTGATCCAACAGCTGCGCGACCGTCCAACCCATTCGGGGGTGCACCATGTCGCTCGCCACCTCTGCGGCCGGTTGGAGCACGAAACGGCGGAACGTCATGCGGGGGTGGGGCACTTCGAGCCGCACATCGCTAACCACACGGTCGCCGTACAACAGCAGGTCGAGATCCAACGTCCTGGCTGACCAGCGCTCGCCACGCCGTCGGCCGCAACGATGTTCGATCTCCTGCAGTAGCTCCAACAGGGCGATTGGGGCGAGCGACGTGGCGAGTCGGGCGGCGGCATTGAGAAAATTCGGCTGCCCGGCGGT
Source organism: Planctomycetales bacterium (assembly GCA_020426575.1). Classification (GTDB taxonomy): domain Bacteria; phylum Planctomycetota; class Planctomycetia; order Pirellulales; family JAEUIK01; genus JAGQPT01. Next base: position 5,599 of record JAGQPT010000125.1, on the reverse strand, counting down.
GCCACCAACCGGGGCGGTCTCGTGGAGCCTGCTCACGGCGATGGTTTCGACTGACGGATGTTCCGCGAGTAAGGCGAACGATGCGCGGATTGTCGCGGCGCGATCACCCAGGTTGGCGCCGATTCCGATTAGGCAAGTGCTCATCGCAGCGCCTCGGTCGACACCATACATGGACGACGGCTGATGCCTGGAGTTTCGCCGCGCGGACCGGCGCAAGTGGCGCACAAGCAATGGCACGCAGCGATGTTACTGTGCCACAAGCCAGCGAAATCACCAGGACCGACGTGCCAACCCCATTGGGATGCGCCACCAAGGCACGTCATTACCGAGGGCACGCTGCTATAACAGACGCCTTGACTCCTTAATGCACAGTGCGAAGCGGGAAAATTGTATTATCGGCTGGTGCGACAACATGCGCAACCGGCCGATAGGGCCATTGCACCGTGAATTGATGAGCACGAACGGACAAAAATGCTTGGGGGGGACGTCCAGGCCACGACACGGGAGTCGCCGACGATCGATCCCTACAGTTGCCGCCCCCCAAGGATGCGTGACCGACGACCGCGAGGTCGTCGGGGGGATGGTTCACGGATGCATGGGGTACCGCAACAGGCAAGGTGGTCAATGCACCACAGGGCTCATGCCCTTCCCGTTGGCGGTCACCAACGGGGCGTCCAATCGCTATTTAATCGATCACCCTGCGCGCCCACTTGGAGCGGCGGACAAGGTGAAACGGCGAATTCAACGACCCCAGTCACAAAGGCACATTGTGGGGCGTCAGCGGTGGTTGTCAAGCAACTGTTGGCGACAATTTTTTGTGCCATTCGAACACCGATTTTTTTGCCGAGTCGTCTTGACTTTTCCGCTGAATCCTGCTCCCAGTTAATTATATACATGATGTGTATACATATACTTGGTTCGTCACGTTGCGATCGCAGTCTCGGTCAGCTCGCCCGGCCGAGTAAATGCCCACGTCTTGTCGTGCCGCGATCGCACTTGGACTTCCGCGGGAGTGAACCATCGCCTGTCGCCGGCGTCGATGCCAAAGGCGAGTTTCACGCGCCGGCCGGTGGAATCGCGCGACGGTGGCGCAACACGGGAAGTCGCGCACGAATTGCCGTCGCGCGCTCACCATCGATCGTTGCCACGGCCACACCGACCCCGTCGGCCACCTGCGCCAACACCGTTCCCCAGGGATCGACGATCATCGAGTGGCCGAACGAGTCGGGCTGATCCGGGTGATGCCCCCACTGATTCGACGCCAGGACGTAAGACTGCGTTTCGATGGCACGCGCTCGCAGCAACACTTCCCAATGGTCGCGCCCGGTGGCCAGTGTGAACGCCGCCGGCAGCGCGATCAAATCGCACTCGGCGGCGCTGAGGGCGTCGAACAGCGCCGCAAAGCGGAGGTCGTAGCAGATCGTCTGTCCCAGTCGGCCTAGGGACGTGTCGACGACGCTCGTCGCTGTTCCCGGTGCGACGTAGTGCGATTCACGAATGCTGCCGCCGCCGGGCAGATCGACGTCGAATAGATGCAGCTTGCGGTACGTGGCAAGCAGCTTTCCAGCTTCGTCAAATACAAGACTCGTATTGGCGGCTTTCGTCCCGTCACAATCGACACCGAACGCTCCGTCGTCGCCGACGCGCTCATAGATGCTGCCAGCGACGAGCACGATACCCAAGCGAGCCGCTAATGAGCTCATGGCCCGACTCGTCGGACCCTGGATCGGCTCGGCCTCGGCAACCATCGTCCGCGACGCACAAAAACGGTTGAACATCTCGGGCAGCACGACAAGCCGTGCCCCCTGCCCGGCGGCCAACTCGACGAGTTGCTCCGCTTGGGAAAGGTTCTCCGCGCGGTCAGCCCCAGAGTTCATCTGCACCACCGCGGCGCGAAAGGGACCAATCATCGGCTGGCTCGCTCGGATCGACGTGTCGTCAGCGGCGCTGGGCGAGAGGCATGACCCGCGCCGACTACGTTGCCGCCTTCGCTCACCATCCTAGCAGGAATTGGCCGACCCCACAGCGAGCGCCGAACACATGGCTAAAACCCGATGCAGAGGCAGCTCATGCCAATCAGGTCGGCCGATTCGTCGCTCGCCAATCAAGCTCGCCCGAAGCTAATCGACGGTGCCGGCGCGTGCGCCGCTGGGGTGATCCCCGAAGCTGTGACCGGTCGACTGCGCGGCGGCTCCGAAGTCGAACGTACCGTCGCCGTCGTCTTCGCCGTTGTCTTCACCGGACACATTGTAGGCAAACAGCGACGTCGGCTCGTGCAGCTCAGCGTGCCATGGATAGTCGAAGACGTTGCGGTAGTTGTACGGCCGGCGGTAATACGAACCGTGAAAGGCCGGATAACGGTTCATGAAGCGATTGTTGCCCGGGTAGCAACCGTACCGCGGTGCATAGCACGTTTGGGGCATTGGGCCGCACACCCAGTTGCTGCAGCGTCGCCCCTGCTGGGCACCGCTGCAACCGCCGCCGGCACAGCCGCTGTCGCACGCCTCGCAGTAGCCCGCGTCTGCCGAACTTGCGTTTCCCTCGAAACCGGCGCCCTGCGACGCGATGACGACAGAAAGGATAAGCGCGTGCATGTGGCTATGGCTCCTGCGTGAGTGGGCACCGGTGTGGTGTGTGCTTGTTTTCGTCGCTTTGCGCTGGGGCGTCGGTATGCACCCAGGTGTTTGCCCGCATTATTGGATCGACACGTGTGGTACGTAGATCAAGATTCTTCGTTGCGATCGGACCGATCCCCCTAGTTTGCGCATTTTGAAGTCAGGCACGTCAACCGATTCGAGTCTCATCGTGGCAAGTTGCAAGCGTACGACCATTGCCATCGCGCGGATCATCACGACCAACCGGTCATCCAATGTTTTTCGTCGTGAATCGATCGCTTAGCGCTTGAGAGTCTGTGCGGGCTAAGTAGCCTGAACAATATCTCCCTGATCGGGCTGGCTACGCGACCTTTTCCCGTGCCGGTCCTGGCACAACGCACGCCTGGTTAGGGAAGCCACGTCGGGAAAGCCACCGGGTGGCAGCACGAGCTCCCTCACGCCAGCACTTCTCAATTGTCACTTCATACGCAAATTTCGGATTGGCCGCTGGCCACCACCTCGCGCGAGGTGCAGCCACCGGCCTTGGAGTCCCGCCCCCATGAGTCATCCCCTGTTCTTGATCAGTCCCCACACTGGATTCATCGACGAGTTGCGGCACCTGGTACCCGACGGTTTCATTGTCGAACACGCCAGCAGCGCAGCCGCGCTAGGCGAAGTGGTGCGTGACCAGAACGCCAGCCAAGCCGTACTGGCCCACCTGGTGAACGATCCGAGCGACACACGAGCCGCTGCCACGATGCTGGACGATCTGGCCGCTGGTGGCCGCGTCGTGATCGCACTGGTCGACAACGATTGTCCGGCCGCACTGCGCAGCGCGGCCGACGGTCGCGCCGACGCCTGTTTGACCCTGCCGATCGACACCGGCGAATTGCACCGCGTGCTGCGTCAATGCCTGGCGGTCACGCCACCCCGTAGCACGCCGCTGGAAGAGTTTCCTCACGCGCTGCCGCACCGCATCGTCGAAAGCGCCACGCGGAGCTTCATCACCCTGACGCCGTCGATGTTTCCCATGCTCGACGAACTCGAAGTGGCGGCCCGACACGACGTGACGGTTCTGATTACCGGCGAGACGGGCAGCGGCAAGACGTACCTCGCGCGGTTGATCCACGAACTCTCCGACCGGCGCGACGAGCGGCACTGCACGGTCGCCTGTGGCGCGCTGCCGAACGACCTGATTGAAAGCGAATTGTTCGGACACACGCGCGGAGCCTTCACCGGCGCCGACCGCGACCGTGAAGGCAAGTTCGCCGCGGCCGGCAGCGGAACTCTGTTGCTAGACGAAATCGACGTGCTCTCGCTGCATCAACAGGCCAAGCTGCTGCGGGTGATCGAGACCGGCGAGTACGAACCGGTCGGTTCGAATGAGACCCGCGTCAGCGAAGCGCGGCTGATCACGGCGTCGAACCGCGACCTGGAACAGTTGGTCACGGCCGGACAGTTCCGCCAAGACTTGATGTATCGGCTCAACGTCGTCGAACTGCGCCTGCCGCCCCTGCGAGAGCGACCGCTGGACGTCGAGTTGATGGCCCGTCGTTTCGCGGCCACGCACGCCCAACAGCACGACATCACGCTGCGTGAGATTTCACCCGAGTTCTTCGAGGCGCTCGGCCAGTACAGTTGGCCGGGCAACCTGCGGGAGTTGGACAACGTCGTGCGTCGCGCCGTGCTCTATTGTCGCGACGGCGTGCTGCGGGCGGCCGATCTGCCGAGCTCGGTGAGCCCTTCGACAGCACGGGAACGCATTCTACCCGTTACGGAAGGCGCGGCGATGACGTTGGAAGCCCGCGTCGGCGCGGCCGAACGGCAGGTGATTTGCGAGACGCTCGCGCGCAACAACCATCACCGCATTGCCACGGCTAAGGAACTCGGGATCAGCAGGGTGACGCTTTACAACAAGATGAAAAAGTTCGGCATGATCGCCTGAGCGTGCTGCTCCTTCCAACGCGGCAGCACAAACATCCAGAACAGGGATCAAAAGATGAAACACTTGTGGTTGCGCCGATTCGTCCCCGTGTTGATTGTCGTCGCTTGTTGCGGCGCCTATCGCGTGATGTCGGCCGTGACCCCCGTGGCCACGACGGTGCCGGTGGTCCGCGCCACGCCGCACGCGATCCTGCCGCGCTACGACGTGCCGGCCGTGGCGAGCGACGCGCAGCTGGCCGCGGTGCTCGAGCGGGTCCAGCCTCCCGTGGGCCCGCCGAACACGAACGACTTGCTGCACGCTTTGCGGCTGTGGGGCCCAGGGGCCAAGTTTGCCGACCCGGCGATTCCGTCGGGTGCGACGATGCGCGACTATCTGCTCGACGATGAGGTCTTTAGTCGACTGGCCGATGATGCTCCGCCGCTGATCGACACGACGCAGCAATTCCAACGACCGCGCAGCTACCGACGCGACGACCCCGACCGGCGCACGGCCAGTGTGCACACGGACGACGTGTTGGCGACGTTTGGCGAGATTGGCCTGCCGAGTGACACCGTCGTTCACGGCCGCGAGGGCGACACCACGATCGCCCGATTGGTCGATTCGGCGCTGATGCGCTACCATCGTCAGCAGTACGAGTACGAGTGGACGGTGATCACCTACGCCCGCTACGTGTTTCCCTACCCCGAGTGGCGCAACCGGCAAGACGAGACGATCGACGTCGACGGACTGGTCGACGAAGTGATCGCACAGCCGTTGCGGCTGGGTGTCTGCGGCGGCACGCATCGGCTCGAGGCGCTTGTCGTACTGCTACGGGCCGACGACGCCGAGGGGGCCCTCGAACCCAAGACCCGTGCCAAGATCGTGGCGCACCTGGCCCACGTGAGCCGACTGTTGGTCGGTTCGCAACATACCGAAGGTTCTTGGGCCAAGAACTGGCACGAAGGCGCGGATGCCGTGACCGACGATGCCGCGGCAGGCAAACCAGTGCCGCTGGCCGAACGCATCCTCGCCACGGGGCATCATCTCGAATGGCTGGCGCTGGCGCCCCCCGAAGTGCTGC
>JAGQPT010000124.1 GCA_020426575.1 Planctomycetales bacterium | reverse complement strand
GCACGCCGTACAGTCGGCGCGAGTCGTCGGTCGTGGTGCGGTGCGTCACTTCGGCGATCTGCGAGATGAAGTTCGTCGACGAGGGATCACCGTAACGCAGGTACAGCTGATTCTCGCCAAAGTCTTCATCGGTCCAGAACGCCAGCCCCTCGGGGCCGACGTTGTAGCATTGCACGTGGATCGGGTCGCGCAGCTTCAGTTCGCCCGTGAGCGACTCGATCGGCCAAACCCGGGCGTCGGTATAGACGGGTGAGCGATCCTTACGGCGACGTTCGAGGTTCAGTGCCATGATCGACTCGCGAAAAGCCGCAAGAATCTTGTCGCAGCGGCGCTCGAACGCCTTGCGGTCGCGGACGCGACCACGCGGTTTCAGTTCGATCGACACGTGGGTCAACTGGCGGATGCATTCGGTCGTGTGTCGCACGGTGATGTCGGCCTCGACCGGCACCTCCTGGTTGCCGACAAAACCAAACAGCGACCGCTTGCCAAGCAGAACGCGAATGTGATGCAGCGAGTTGTTGAGCACCTTGCCGTGAAAGGCGGTGATGAAACCCGCCAACTTGGGGGCCAGCAACTCGTCCGGCAACCAGGCCATACAATCGTGGCGAAAGGTCCCGTCGGCTGCGATCTTCCAGGTGGGCAGGTGGTCGTCAGCGCTGAGCGGATTTCCCATGGTCGTCTTCATCGTGGGCACCTTGATTGTCGAACCGCAGGGTTGGGGCTCGTCGAGCCGTACGGGGATGTGGCTGTGTCCTGGCCGGCGGATCATCGCTCCCGCAGCCGAGACCCAATAGTAGCTCACCGTCGCGCCGGACGACGGTCAACGTCGAGAGATGCAAGGCGTGTGCCGTAGATGTGCCCCCGGACGTGGCGCGTTGGCGCAACCACGCAAGCTGAAACGGCATACGCGCGGCGTCCTCACAACCGGCCCCCTGCCGTGCGGTACACGGAGCGTTGCCAATGGTAAACGTCGGCCGAGTCGCGTGGCGGCGGGGCAACATCGCCGAGAGACCACGGCCACAGTCGATCGGCCGCGGGCCTACCCCTGAATGGCCGCCAATTGGCATATGTTGGCCGAAAGTACCGGCTGCGGACAACTCCAGACGAGAAAGAAGAGGGCCTCACGACACCAGCGGCCTGCGGGGTGACCGACGACGTAGCCCGTGCCTTTGGCGGCCCCCAGGGCCGCTTGTGCGGCGCGAAGTGCGAGGCTGTTGGCTTCGACGCGAATCGGATCGACCTCGTCGTGGCAACTTCCCTCGGTGGCGGACAACAGCCGCTCCTGTAGTCGCTGTTGCTCGGCGCGCAGGGCGGCGGCGGGGGGTGCCAACTCGGGGCGTTTTTGACTCTCGCCCTCAATGAACGAAACGGCTGCGGACGCGAGCCCGACGGCGAGTGTCGAGGTCTGCAGCCCACCCGGCCCCGCGCCCTTGCCCTTGCGCATGACGTTTTCGACCGGTCCGTCGAGCAGCAGCTCGACGGCGAGGCGGACGTCGCGCATGTCGACGGCCCCGGTGGCGCTGGCCGAGACGCCGACGAGGTGCTCCGGCTCGCGCGCCGCGACACCAGGAGTGTCCATCGGCACAACGGCGAGGATCTCACGGCCGTCGTCCATCGTGGCGCCGGTGACAATCATGTCGGCGTGCTTCGCGCCGGTGACCCAGGGGCTGAAACCGTCGAGCACGAAGCCGTCGGTTGATTCGCGGGCCGAGAGCACGGGGCTTCCCAAGTGCCGCCGGCTGGTGGTGAGGTGCGAAATGCCCACGGTGGCAAACGTGCGTCCGTCGGCCAGATCGGGCAACAACCGCGCCTTGATCGCCTCGTTGTCGCTACCGGCGATGCGGCGGCAGGCGCCGGTTCGCTGGGTGATGATAAACGTCGTCGTCAAACAGGCGGCGCTGAGTTTGAGATAGCCGCGCACCACGTCGATATCCGACCAATCGAGCCCGCCCCATTCGCGCGGCACGAACCAGCGAAAGACGCCGTATTCAGCGCAGAGCCGCAACTGTTCGGCCGGCCAGGCCCCAGTGCGGTCGAGGTCCCCGGCCGCCTCCGCCAGCCGGCCGCAAAGTTCGTCGAGTGCCGGATCGTCCGGCGATTGGATGCGCACTGGGTCTTTCATGGCGGTCACCGTCGCGTGGGCACACCCCGGTCCGGACAGCGGCTTTGCCGGCCCGAACAGCACGTCGGGCGCCAAATTAGCGACTCGTTGGCCGGCGCACAACCGCCTCCGCCGCCGTACAACCGGCCATACAACCATTGACAAACGTGGTGGTTGCGGATTATCGATTGATGGCGACCCGCGATTGGTCTCGCGGCCCTGGCATACCGTTCGGTATACTTCAGGGCTCGGACCAAGTTAGTTTTTTTAACATCGGGTGATCGAGGTTCGCCACATATGAGTCAGGCTCAAATTGAACCCTCCAAGTCGACCAGCGCCAACAACGTCTCGGCTATTTCAGCCCAATCACTGTACGAGAAGTGCTGGGCTCTGGCGCAAAACATCTGGTGGAGCTGGCACCCCGAAGTCAACAACTTGTTCCGCGACCTGGATCCGATTCGCTGGCGACAGCTCGATCACAATCCCGTCGCGCTGCTGCGTGAATTCACGCCGGAACGGCTGGAAATGCGGGCGGGCGAACTGGTGCTCTACAGTCGCATCAACCAGGCCTACCGCCGGCTGAAGGAGTATCTCGCTTCGACCGACACTTGGGGGGCAACCCACGCCGGCGTGCTGGGGGCCATGCCCGTGGCCTACTTCTCGGCCGAATTTGGTCTCCACGAGTCGGTACCGATCTACTCCGGCGGCCTGGGCGTGCTCTCCGGCGACCACATCAAAAGCGCCAGCGATCTGGCCGCTCCGTTGGTTGCTATTGGGCTGTTTTACGACCAAGGATATTTCAAACAGCACCTCGACAAGGACGGCTGGCAGCACGAGGAATACTTCGACACGAAGGTGAAAAACGTGCCGATGGAGCCGGCCGTGACGCCCGACGGCAAGCCGATCACGGTCACCATCCAAACCCGAAGCGGCAACCTGAAGGCCAAGGTCTGGTTGATGCGCGTGGGCCGCGTGCATCTTTACCTGCTCGACTGCGACGTCGAAGGCAACAGCCCCGAAGACCGTGAACTGACGGCCCGGCTCTACGGCGGTGACATCCGTACGCGGATACGTCAGGAGCTGGTGCTCGGCGTCGGTGGCGTGAGGGCCCTGGACGCGCTGAACATCACGCCCGGTGCCTATCACCTCAACGAAGGCCACAGCGCCTTTGCCGCGTTAGAGGTGATCCGCGGCAGGATGGAGAACGATGGCCTGTCGTTTGACGACGCGCTGCGCGAAGTCGCCCAACGCACCGTGTTTACGACGCACACGCCCGTCCCCGCCGGCCACGACCGTTTCGACGGCGCAATGGTCGAAGAACACCTGGGGCCGCTACGCGATCAGCTCGGAATCTCCTTCGAGCAACTGATGGGACTCGGCCGCGTCGAACCTCAGAACGAACACGAAACGCTCTGCATGACGGTCCTGGCGCTGAAGCTTTCGCGGCGTGCCAACGCCGTGAGTTCGCTGCACGGGCACGTCTCGCGGCGGATGTGGGCTCACCTCTGGCCCTGGCGGGTGGAAGAAGAAATCCCCATCGGACACATCACCAATGGTGTGCACGTGCAATCGTGGCTGGCCCTGCAGATGCAACAGCTCTACGATCGCATCTTCCCAGCCAACTGGATGGAGCAGATGGGCGAGCCGGACGTCTGGAAAGGCATCCATAGCATCGACCCCGGCGAACTCTGGGAAACCCACCACACGCTAAAGAACTTGCTGGTCACGTTCGTGCGGCGTCGGCTGAGCCGTCAATGCCGCCGACGCGGCGAATCGGATGAAATGATCGAGGCGGCCCGCACGATCCTCGATCCCGGGGTGCTGACGATCGGCTTCGCGCGTCGGTTTGCCACGTACAAACGGGCCGACCTGATCCTTTCGGACCTCGATCGCTTCGTCGAACTGATCAACGACACGAATCGGCCGATCCAGTTCATCTTCGCCGGCAAGGCCCACCCGGCCGACGATCCGGGCAAACGCCTGATCGAAAAGATTGCCAATTTGCGTCACGACGAGCGTTTCGCCAGTAAAGTAGCGTTCATCGAGGACTACGACATCAACGTCGGCCGTCACCTCACGCAAGGGGTCGACGTCTGGCTGAACAACCCCCGTCGCCCGCTCGAAGCGTCGGGCACCAGCGGCCAGAAGGTCGTGCTCAACGGAGGTCTGAACTGCTCGGTGCTCGACGGTTGGTGGGCCGAGGCCTTCGACGGCAGCAACGGCTTTGCCATTGGCCGCGGCACGTCGCACGTTTCGGACGAAATCAACGACGGCCGCGACGCCGACGAGCTGTACCGTGTGCTCGAGCAGGAAGTGATCCCGCTGTTTTACGATCGCGACCTCGACGGCCTGCCGCGACGTTGGGTCGAGATGATGATGAACTCGATCGGCTCGCTGGCCTGGCGTTTCAGTGCCCACCGCATGGTCATGGACTACGTGAAGACGGCATACCTGCCGGCCGCCGGTGGCTCGAGCTGCTCGATGAACTTCCCCTGAGCAGCGTTCATTGAACGCCGCATGAGCCGTTGTCGATTAGATACCGTGGATTAGATACGTTCGTTGTTGCGATGTGATGATCGTGACTCAGCGAGACCCCGCGGAGGCTCTGCGGAATTCGTTCCAGATTGAACCGGATCAGGACGGGCGGCGCTGCGCGAACAGCCATTCAAGCAGCCCCACTTGGTCCGAGTAGGCCGCCGTCCACGAGTCGTGCCCGACACCGGCAAGTTCGGTGTAGCGCGGCTCGCCGCCAGCGGCCCGGATCGCCTCGATCATTTCCCGGGAGCGCACCGGCGGCACCACGCCGTCGTCGGCGCCGTGAACGGCCCAGAGCGGCGCACCGGCCAACCGCGCCGCATAGTGCACATCCCCCCCGCCGCACACGGGTGCCACGGCCGCAAATCGCTCGGCTTGTCGAACCGCCAGCAACCATGTGCCATAGCCCCCCATCGATAGCCCGGTGAGGTACACCCGACTCGGGTCGATCGGCAACGTGCGGCAGGCGTCGTCGAGAATCGCCTCGACCATCGCCAGCGGCGCCGGTGCGTGTGGGCGATCGTCGGCTCCGCGGTTCCATTTAATCGGCGCGTTGGGCGAGAGCGGCTCGACCCACATCCCGTCGGGGGGGCACTGCGGCGCGAGCAAGTAGCAAGGGAACCTCCGCCGCCATTCGTCGCGCGACATCCACTCGGGCAGGTACATGAGCTGCAAACGGTTGTCGCGGCCGCGTTCACCCAGGCCGTGCAGAAACAGCACGAGGGGGTATCGTTCGCCGGGCTCGACGCGTAGCGGAGTGAGCAGTTGATAATCGAACGTCTCGTCGCGGTATTGACCGCCCGTGAAGTCGATCCGTTGCGGCGTAAACCGGGCAACGACCGTGTCAGGAACCTGTGGCGCGTTGCTCATTACAAATTCGCGACTTTCATCAAGAGGCAGGGCCAATCGTCGGATAGGGCCAAACGTCGGATAGGGCCAGTCGTCGCAGTGGTTCCCTACCGGACTATCGACAGTCTTCGATTCGATACAAGTGGCTGCGGGTGCGGACAATCAGGGCGTCGCCCGTCACGGCAAATGACGCCATGTGTCCATCATCGAGCGTATTCGTCGCCAGGAGTTCAAACTCCGGAGCGGCTGCGACGACGAACGTCTGGCCCTGCTCATTGGGAAAATAGAGTCGGCCGGATGCGTAGATTGGCGACGCCGAGAAATTGCCTTCGAGGCGCTCGACCCAGTGTTCCTCGCCGGTGGCCGCATCGAGGCACGTTGCCACGCCCCGATCGCTGGCCATGAAGATCATGCCGTCGACAAGAATCGGCGACGGATTGTTCGGCACCTGGCGGGCGGCGTTCCAGTCGACGTGTGATTCGGTCACGTCGCCGGCGCCGTCAGGCCGAATCGCCAGCAGTTGCGGCTTCATAAAACCGGTACAGACGTAGACGTGTTCGCCATCGTACACCGGTCGGGGGACGTTCGAGAAACCGCGGAAACCCGCCATCCAATTCTCCTGGCCGGTCGCAGGATCGTAACTGTACACCCAATGGGCACCGACGCTGATCAATTGATCGCGGCCCCCGACGTTGATCACCAGCGGCGTCGAATATGCCTTGCAAAAGTCGGGGTTGTCGTCCATCGGTTGCGAACGCCAGGTCTGCCAGACCGTTTCGCCCGTCTGTTTGTCCAAGGCGATGACGTACTGCACATCGATGCCGTCGCAGTGAATCAACAACAAGTTACCGTAAAGAATCGGCGAACTGCCGGGACCTTCTTTGTGATCGAGCAGCAACTTTTCGTTCCGCCAGAGCACTTCGCCCGTGGCCGTGTCGAGGCACGCGGTGCCCAACGTGCCATAATTCACGTAAAGCCTGCCGGCTTCGATGACCGGCGTCGGCGAGGCGTAACTGTTCTTTGGGTTGATGAGCATCACTTCGCCATGGTGGAAGACCTCGACATCGCGGAGCACTTCGCCGCTCTGGCTGTCCACGCAAACGGCCCGCAGCGAACGTCCCTCGTCGGTGGCGGTCGCCATCCAGATCTGGCCGTCCCAGATGACGGGCGACGACCAGCCCGTGCCGGGGATGGGCGTCTTCCAGGTGACGTGTTCGCCTTCACTCCAGGTGACCGGTAACTGGGCAGCGTCGGCGTGCCCCTGACCGTCGGGTCCGCGAAACTGGGGCCAGTTGCTCTGTGCCGCCGCGGGAGCGCCGCCCGCGAGTACCACGACCGCGCTGCCGGCCAGCACGACGAAAACACACGAGAGGGACAAGAACGTCGAGCGAGCGCGTCGGGGAGATCGATTCATCCGGTACAAATCCTGCGCAATTGAGCGGGCAACACAAACGAGGCGGGACGATGGTAAGCGGCGGAACGCCGCTAAGGCCAGCAGGCAATTGTAGCCGGAACGGCGGCGGTCGGCACCGTACTTCTGCGATTCTGCGTCCCCGGCCGACGCAATTCCTTCCTGCAACGGGGCGAGCCAGTGGTGGATCGCTACCGCTGGATCGTCAATTCCGGAAAGCGGCGGCGTGCCCGGTGGGCGCCGAACCAGGTCACCCGCGTTCCGGAGACGCCCAGCCACTGCAGACTGCTGAGCGAATCGGCGAGGTCGAAGACCGCGTTGGTGACGCCGGTGCCGGTCAGGTTGAGCCGCTTGAGGTTGGTCAGTTCGCAGAGTCGGCTGGCCGTGGCGTCGCCGATCCGCGCAGCGGAGAGATCCAACGAGGCTACGGTTTCCAGGTCGCGGTGCCGCTCGACGAGATACATGACCTGGGGGTCGCCCACGCCGCTGCCGGCCAGGCGAATCTCCACGATGCGGTCGAGCAACTGCGAGAAGTCATCGCCAATTTCGCTGCGTAACCAATCGATCGATTCGGTCGCGACGCTGCCACCGAGCCGCCGGACCTCGGTGATGATTTCTTCCTGGGCGACGTAACGCTCGACCGCGTTGCTCAGCCATCGTCGCCGGCTTTCGAAAAACGACGCGTACTCGGTGGCCCGTTCGAAGGCCTCCTGCAGGGCCATGAAGTCGGCCGGGTTGCCACCGACATCCGGGTGGGTCGTCTTCACGCGCGTGAGGTAGGCCTGTTTGACGTCTTCCACCGTCACCGGCGGAGCCACGCCCAAGCGGGTAAGGAACTCCGGGTGATCCGGGGCGGTCGTGGTCGACGAACGTCGCGATGCGTCGGAAGGGGATCGATTCATGCGCTCGATTGTGCGTTGCCCAACGCGCGCCGTCAAACCCTCGCGACATCGGGCCCCGGGGCGTCGCCACAGGAGACTGGTGCATCGCCCGTTGCGTGAAACGTGACATCCCGCGACAACATAGCGTAGACTGGAAACCACGATGCGGGACGGACCGCGACAACGGCCGTTTATAACGACATCTTCCGCCGCCGGTTTCGATCAAGAAGAGCCCCGACGTGATGCGACACCCACTTGCCATCGCCATCCTGTTGGTCCTGCCATTTTCCGTCATCGCCGGCCATCCCCAGGCGGGGACGGCGGACGAGCCGATCGAGCGGGTCGACGTGTTCGTCGCCGGTCAAAACGGCTACCACACGTTCCGGATCCCGGCGATCGTCCGCACACTCGACGGCACGCTGCTGGCGTTCTGCGAAGGCCGTAAGGACAACGGCGCCGATGCCGGCGATATCGATCTCGTGCTGCGACGCAGCACCAACGAGGGGCGAAGCTGGGAACCGCTGCAGATCGTTCATGAAGAGGGGGATACGGCCAAGATCACGATTGGCAACCCGGCCCCCGTCGTCGACGAGTCGACGGGCACCGTGTGGCTCACGTTTTGCCGGGACAATGACCGGGTTTTCGTCACTCACAGCGACGACGGCGGACGTAACTGGGCGTCCCCGGTCGAGATCACTCCGACGGTTAAGCGGCCGGACTGGGACTGGTACGCCACCGGCCCGGGAAACGGGATTCAGCTCACCGTCGGCCCCAATGCCGGGCGACTCGTTGTGCCGTGCGATCACCGCGTCGGCGGCGACAAGACTCCCTGGCGGGCCGGCGGCCATGCGCACGTGATCTATTCGGACGACCACGGCGCAACCTGGCAACTTGGCGGCGTGACGAGTGAGTCGATGAACGAATGCGCCGTTGCCGAGTTGGCCGACGGCACGCTACTGCTGAACATGCGCAGCTACCGGGGCAATCACTGCCGCGCCGTTGCGCGTTCCAGCGACACTGGGCTCACCTGGTCCGCCCCCGAGGACGACATCGCTCTGATCGAGCCGGTTTGCCAAGCCAGTTTGATCAGCCTGACGGATGCGGCCGGTGCCGACACCGGGGCGAGTGGCCAACGAGTGCTCTTGTTTTCTAACCCTGCGAGCAAGCAGCGCGAGCGCCTGACCGTGCGGCGCAGCGACGACGGCGGCAAGACCTGGTCCGCCGGCCGAGTCGTTTATCCCGGCTCAGCGGCTTACTCCTGCCTCGTCGACATGCGGGACGGCACAGACATGCGGGATGGTACGGTCGGCCTGCTATATGAGCGCGACGAATACAGCCGGATCACCTTCGAGCGATTCGCGCTCGTCGGGCTCACCGCGAACGAATGACCGCCGAGCACAAATCCGACCTAGCGCGCCGACCTGCGGTAACATTACGAATCATGCAACCAAGACTTCCCAAGCGTCACTCTCCCTGAGGACCCGTCCATGCGCCACTCCCGCCGTCAATTGACCGCCCCCACGCTCGCCGTCTTCGCGGCGGTCCTCACTCTCTGTGCGTCGCTGTCGATCTGTGCGTCGCTATCGGCCGCCGAGCCGTATAAGTACCAGTTCACCAGCGTGAGCGAGAACGTGAACCCGGCAGCCGTAACCATTTCCCGTGACGAGGCCACGCCGTTCTGTCCTACCGATTGGACCGTGCGGAAGGATCGGCTCGCGGGTGGCAAACAGGACGGTGTCGACCGGATCACGATCGACAACGGCGTGCTGCGCATCGTCGTGATTCCCACGCGCGGCATGAGTATCTGGGAAGTCTGGAACGGCGACGTGCGGATCGGCTGGGAGTCCCCCGTCAAAGAGATTGTCCACCCACGGATGGTGACTCTCTCGGCGCGGGGCGGCTTGGGATGGCTCGACGGCTTTGGCGAGTTGATGTGTCGCTGTGGACTTGAAAGCAACGGTCAGCCCGGGCCCGACGAGATCGTCACAAACACGGGGGCCATTGCTTCTACCGACCTCACGCTGCACGGCAAGCTCGCCTACCTGCCGGCCCAGGAAGTCGAATTACAGGTGGACCGCGATGCGCCGTATGCAATCCATCTGCGCGGTCGCGTCGACGAACACATGGTGCATGGCCCGAAATTGACGCTCTATTCCGAGTTGATCGTCGTACCTGGTGAATCGACGTTTCGGCTTGTCGACGAGGTGGCCAACGAGAGCGGAAGTGAATCGGAATTCCAGATACTCTACCACACGAATTTCGGCACGCCGCTGCTCGAGGCGGGGGCCGAGTTCGTCGCCCCGATCGAGCGGGTGACGCCCTTCAACGAGCGGGCCGCCGAAGGCGACGTGCACGAGTTTGCCACCTACACGGGACCTACGGCCGGCTACGTTGAGCAGGTTTATCTGCTGCGGCTCTACCACGATGCCGAGGGACAAACGATCGTGATGTTGCGCAATGCATCGTCCGATCGGGGCGTTTCCCTGCGCTACGACACGACCGCCCTGCCCTATCTGACCGTCTGGAAAAACACGACCTCGCAGCTCGACGGCTACGTCACCGGTATCGAGCCCGGGACGAATTATCCGTCCGGCCGGCAACATGAGCGCGAAGCGGGGCGAGTGCCGAAACTTGGCCCGGAAGAACGGCGTCGCTTCGAGATCGAGTTTGCGATCCACCCCAGTGCCGCATCCGTAACAGAAGCATTGACGCAGATTCAGCAGATCCAAGGGGAGCGGGCCACACAGTACGACGTCGAACCGGCCGAGTGACGCGGCGTCGACACGCATTGGCGTTTTCTAGCACCGCCAGAGATCCCATTGTTCACCGACGCCACAAGTATACTGGCACCACTGGAACGAAGGATGCATTTGTGACCGACGCCGACGCGAGCTCGCGCACGCAGGACCGCGACACTAGTTCCCGCACGACTAGTTCCCCCACGAAGGATGCCAACGGCGGAGACGTCTTTGCCGATGCCGTGCGCCGGCTCGACACCGCCGGTCGCCATCTCGACATCGACCCTGAAGCCATCGAGCGGCTCAAGCACCCACGAGCGATGTTGACCGTCTCGATTCCGACGCGAATGGACGATGGCTCGCTGCGGGTGCTGACGGGCTACCGTGTGCAGCATGACAACACACGGGGACCTACCAAGGGCGGCATTCGCTATCATCCCGAGGTCTCGCTCGATGAAGTGAAGGCCCTGGCGTTCTGGATGACGTGCAAGTGCGCGCTGATCGACATCCCGTATGGAGGCGCCAAGGGGGGTGTCATCGTCAATCCCAAGGAATTGTCGCGTCTGGAACTGGAACGTCTTTCGCGTGGCTTCATCCAGCAAATGGCCGACTTCATCGGCCCCGACACCGACATCCCCGCCCCAGACGTCTATACCAACGCCATGGTGATGGGCTGGATGATGGACGAGTATTCGAAAATCATGCGCCGGCGCGTTCCCGACGTGATCACTGGCAAGCCCATCCCTTTGGGCGGTTCGTTGGGGCGTGAAGACGCCACGGGACGCGGTGGGTATAACTGTATCACCCGGCTGTCACACCGGCTGGGCAAGGCGCCGGCCGACACCCGCGTTGCCGTTCAGGGGTTCGGCAACGTGGGCCAGTCGGCGGCGCGGCTGCTGCACGCCGACGGTTACCGCGTCGTGGCAGTGAGCGACTCGCAAGGGGGCATCTACCAGCCCGACGGCTTCGACGTCCCCAGTCTGATCCAGTTCAAGAACGAATCGCGCGAACTCAAGGCAGTGTATTGCAGCGGCTCGGTCTGCGAGATGATCAATGCCGCGACGGTCACAAACGAGGAACTGCTCGAGCTCGACGTCGACGTGTTGATTCCCGCGGCATTGGGCAACCAGATTTCGACGGCAAACGCGGCACGGATCCGCGCCCCGGTGATCGTGGAACTTGCCAACGGACCGACCACGAGCGATGCTGATCCGATCCTAAACGAACGCGGCGTGTTGGTCGTGCCCGACATTCTGGCCAACGCGGGCGGTGTCACGGTGAGCTATTTCGAATGGACGCAGAACCGACAGGGTATGAGCTGGTCCATCGATGAGGTCCATCGTCGGCTGCAGGCCAAGATGGTGTCCGCCTTCGACACGGTGTACGACAAAGCGCGGCATGAAGAGATTTCGCTGCGTGACGCGGCGTATGCAGAAGCACTCACTCGCCTGGGGGCTGCCATCTCGGCACAGGGCACTCAGTCGTACTTCGAACAGCCCAACTGAGAACTGGAACAGTCCAACTCGGAACCGCTCATCTCGACGGCGACCGGACGATTGTGCACCGCGGGCCCAGCGCGATGCTGTGAAAGCGAACCTCCGTAGGGGGTGGACGCGCGCACTGAGGAGGTCGGGGGGCAGCGCAATAAAAAACGGGCGGTGAGACGCACAAGGCACCTCACCGCCCGTCGTATCGTTCTCAGAGGGGACTGACGGTCCCTTCCTGGCAAAAACTAGCTGCGACGACGACGCGCGGCCAAGAGACCGGCGACGGCCAGCCCAGCCAGGGCGAACGTACCGGGCTCCGGCACGGCGGAGCTACCACCCGGGTGCTGCCCGAAGGCGCCGGCCCAAATCAGGTAGTCCAAACCGTCGACGTTGGTGTCGAAGTTGGCGTCACCGGTCGCCTGAGTGCCGGATCCGATGGTGTCGTAGTTGCCAGCCCAAATCAGGTAGTCCAAACCGTCGATCCAACCATCGTTGTTGAAGTCGGGGTTATCCGTCGCGGTCTCGACCTCGACAAAGGCAAGAGCCGTAATGTAATTGTCGAACTGACCGATGTAGTCGGCCGTGATGAACAGGTCGGTTGCCGCATTGAAGGCGTCCAGATCAGCCGCGTTGAAGCGGATGAGGTGCCGGAAATCCTCATTTTCGATCCCAACGGCGGCATAGACATCGCCGGTCGAGGGGTCTTGCGACATGCCGAGGACTCCGGTGATGTTACCGGCCGGACCGTCGAGCAGCGCTATCGAAGCCGGGGCACCACCGCTCAAATCGGTCAGGTAGGTGGCGTCGGTGACGTTGGACAGCTCGTAGAACTGGTTACCGTTACGGGGACCAGCAAAAATGCGGTTCGCCGTCGTGGCACCGTCGAGGTTCGTGTCATAGTACGTGATGCCCTTCAGGCCCACGGCACTGTTGGTAACGAGAACGCTCGAGTTTGGCGACGTGTCCGTGGGATCCCACG
The DNA here is from genome assembly GCA_020426575.1 of Planctomycetales bacterium. Taxonomy (GTDB): domain Bacteria; phylum Planctomycetota; class Planctomycetia; order Pirellulales; family JAEUIK01; genus JAGQPT01. Next base: position 634 of record JAGQPT010000124.1, on the reverse strand, counting down.
TACCCATCGCGAACCCACCCTTCGCTGCGGCAAGCACGAAGTAACCGCGCTCTTGGTCGAAGGTGAAACCGCGAGATTCGCTCCAGTCGTTACCGTCAATGGGGTAGTCCGGATTCACGCCGCCGTTACCCTGCGAAGAGGCCGGGGCGAAGAGCCCGTCAGTCAGGGCGTTGAACACCTTGGTCGGCGGGTCCTGGAAGAAACTGATGGAGCTTCCCGGATTGTAAGTTTCGATCAAACGCGTGTCGTACGAACGTGGGTCGTTCACATCGGTACGATAGCCGGTAGTACCATTTCGGGCATAGAGCAAGCCGGTGTCAAAGTTGTAGGCAATGCCCTGACCGTCGCGGTAGCTTTCGCCCCAAAACGGCGCCGTCCAACCGTTTCCGGCCAATTCAGCGTCGACGTTGTTACGCAGGCCACGAACGTACGTCAGGCCCCCGGTACCGGTGTCAACGGCATAGAGATTTTCATCGTCGGCGCCGACGACGGCCATTGTCCAGTCGGCCGGGTTGCTACTGTGTTGGTTACCAGAGCTACCAACCAACCGCCACTCGGCGAGCGCCGGTTGAGCTAGCAGTGTTGCGGCGAACAAGCCGGCCGCAAGCAGAGAAATTCGTTTCATCATCTAATT
>JAGQPT010000008.1 GCA_020426575.1 Planctomycetales bacterium | reverse complement strand
TTGGCATCTGCCTGGGGCACCAACTGCTTTCGCTCGCCTGCGGGGCAAAGACGTTCAAGCTCAAGTTCGGCCATCGCGGGGCGAATCAACCCGTCATGGATCTCGACAGCGGCAAGGTCGAAATCACTTCGCAGAATCACGGGTTTGCGGTGGAGGAGTCGTCGCTGCCAGATTGCCTGGAAGTGACGCACCGCAACCTGAACGACCAGACGATCGAAGGGGTGCGGCATCGCGAGCTGCCCGCGTTCAGCGTGCAGTACCATCCCGAGGCCTCGGCCGGCCCACACGACAGCCGCTATCTTTTTGGCGAATTTGACAAGCTGATCGCGGCGAAGTGATCGGACGCGTGGTCCGCGCAATAATCGCCCTCTGGAAGCGGCACGTTCAGTCGGGCGCGTGGTGCAGGTCCTGTTCGAAAAGCACGTCGACGACGTCCAGTGCCGCGACCGCCTGGCCGGGTAGCCGAAACTCTTCCGCGTCGACACAGTCGCGCCACAGCGAGATGGCGTGGCGGAGATATTGGAAGCGCGATTCGTCGAGCATGTCTTGCGGCAGATTCGTCGCCAGTTGAGGCCAGAGCGTGCGCAGCGACTCGATGGCCGACCTCTTGCCGGCAATCGCCTCGAAGACCATATCGTCGAGTTGTTCAAGTTCCTCCCTGACGTCCGGACACTTGCGTCCAATTACCTGTGCCGGGTCCGTGATCATGTCCGTGACGAACGAGTCGGCACCGGCAGGCGCCACCCAGCGGGCGATGGCGCGGCGCTTTGCTTCGCTGCGTTCGGCACGCTGCCCGGTCGTTCTGTCGGGAGTAGCGAAGTTGACCACGCCCGAGGCCAGGTCGTCCGCCTGGTCCGACTCTTGTGGCGAGTTGGCTGCGTCGTCGAGCAGGTCGCGTCCGGCCTGGTCGAGGTCGGTGAGGCGTCGGGTGCCGCCGCCAGCGACGCATCGCTCCAGGTGAGTCCAGTCGTTCGAGGCGAGGATGTGATCGACGTAGCGTGCCCAGCCGTGCCGCAGCGGGCCCTCGGCCGGTCGATCGAGTTCGACGACTTCGAGTCCAAAGCGACGCGATGCGTGCCGTTTGACCGAATCTTCAGGGCTTCCCAGGTAGATCAGCCGATAGGGCCGTTGAACCGACGGCTTCAGCCCGGTCGCGAAGGAAAGCTCGGCACGGCACACGAGAGGCAGGCACTGCAGGACGGCCATGACAAGGGCACGAAAGTCGGCAACGGCACAAATGCCGACCGATTCGTGTGTCGCCACGGCCTCGATCACACGGGCAACGGCGTGTTCCGGAAGTGCGGCGGCGGCGAGGCGAAGCGCGTCAGCGTCAAACGGGGCCGAGCGGCCCACCAGACGAAAGGGTTCCAGCCGGCTGTCCGTGGGCGGCGTGTTGGTCAACACGCCCAGCGCGGTCGCGGCACGCAAGAGATTGAACGGGTTGTTGGCAAAGCGCTGCATGGCCTCGTCGTCAGCCAGCAAGCAATGAGTGTGGACCAGATCACCGCGACGGTGGCTGTATTCCTGCCCGGCCAGCACGGTACGCGACACGCAATGTGTGCCGCTGGGCAGCCGATGGAAATTGACACTCTGATGGTCGTTGCCGTCGTCGGCGAGCGAGTCGTGCGACGGCCCCCAAACCGTCAGCTCGCGGGCGTCGCTGTCGCTGATGCCGCGACTGCGTGCTACCAGCTGATAGCCCGCTGTGCGGTCCGAGCAAGTCGACGTGAAAATGGCTTGTTCGATGAGCACCGGATTTCACCTGCCTGGGCATTGCGGGCCGGGGGCACGACACGCGAGCGTAACGGCTCGCCGCCGCGTCGAGCAGCGTCACGAGGCCGTCGTACGGACGGTGAGCTGCCGACCTGTGGCTGCTGCTGTGGGGGCGAGCCTCGGGCGGTTAGAGCCGATCGACCAACCACTCGAACGGCTCAATCACACCACGAGGTTCCACGCGCAACGGCACGCGCACCCGGCTGTTGTACTCTTGCTGATAGGCACAGCCGCCAGCGACGCCGCAAGCATGAAACGAACATTTCTTGAAGCGCTCCTGGCACAACTGCCAGATTCCCGGCGTATGGGCCTTGGCGAACGCGTCAGGGTTGTCAAAGCAGTCCTCGCACTCGTCGGCCTTGGTGAACACGATCGAGACGGGCCGCACGGCCCAGCTCTTCTTCGCGTCGGCGTCCAGTTCGTTGAGGTAGCTGAGCAGCTTCATGCCGAAATAGTCCTGGTCGTGCGCACCGCCGTGCAGCTTCGTCGAATCGACGAGCACGAGGGCGCCGGAGCACTTGCTGAGGAACGAGCGCACGACGGGATACGTGTACGGATGGTCGACCTCTTCGACGAGCGACTCGCCGGCCACGTCGGGCATGATCAACTCGACCGGTCGGCGACGGTGCGTCGGTCGGAGTTGGCAATGAATCCAGTTCCAGCGATCGGGCTCGCTGGGCGTTTTTTCGGGAAACTCGCAACGCGAAAGCATCGACGAGGTGGCGTGTTGGATCGCGATCGAAAAAGCGCCACGCGCCAGAATCGGCATCCGGTCGGGCTGCCGCGAGAGAATGTCGAGCAACATGCCGAGGTACACGGTCTTGCCGACGCCGCTGACGCCGATGCAGCCGATCATCTGAGGCGCCACTTTCTGGCTGTGCGACTGGTGCGACAGCGCCATCGGCGCCTGGCAGTGGCGGCACAATTCGGCGTCGAAGGTGTTGCCTTCTCCGCAGATGTAACAGGGGACGTGCTTCGTGTACTCGATCAGTCGGTACGAATCGAGCAACTGGGGCGTATCTTTGATCATGCGCAAACCTCATGAGTGGTCGGTTCGGCTACGTCGCGTCGATCGTTCTCGCGCGAACGCTCCGGCAGCGAGTTCGACGTCTCCTCGTTCCTCACGGCACTGGCGCCGGGTAGCGCCAAGTCACAAACGCTCACCGCGCAGCGGAAGCCGATGTTGTGTTTGCGGGCCACCGGGTCTTCACCGCTCTGAAACTGGCAGGTGGCCTGACTCTCAAAGTACGTGTCGAATGCGCCGCCGCGGATGCTCCGCATCGGCGTAGGCAGTACCAGGTCGCGACGAGCGTAGGCGCCCGCCGAAAAGTGACCCGACGTCCACTCCCAAACGTTGCCGACCAATTGCAGCGCGCCGCCGACGCTGGCGCCGTTCGGGTAGCGGTCGACGGCCACGCGTCGCCCTGCGCCGGAGCCCCAAAGGTTACAGCGTTCGCGGTCCATCGCGTTACCCCAGGGATATTGACGCTGCGGACGGTTCGACGCGGCCAGTTCCACCGGCCAACTGCCTGCCTTCTCCCATTCGGGATCGGTCGAAAGGCGTTTGCCGGCCCAACGGGCATAGGCAGCCGCTTCGTACCAACTGACGCCCACGACTGGCAGGTTGTCCTCGCCGCGAGGGTAGCTGCCGTTTTTCCAGTAACGGGGTCCCGGGTGACCGGTCGAGTCGACAAAGTCGAGCACGCCAGGCCAAATCTGAGGCTCCCAGAGGCCCATCTGTGTGTAGCCCCCGGCGAGCACGAACTGGCGGAATTGCCGGTTTGTGACGGCATAGCGGTCGAGGAAGAACTGATCGACGTTGACGACCACGGGCCCGCGCCCCTTGGTCGCGAGACGATCGTCGTCGCTGTCGGCCGAATCGAACGAGGCGCCAATCGTGATCTGCCCCTGGGGCACCAGCGTCATGCCGTCTTGCAACTTCGCCCAGGCCTGCTGTACCTGAACGGCCGAGAGATTGGCGAGCACCTCGGAACGCAGCAGCAGAGCGTAGCGCTCTTGTTCGAGCATCTGCTCCACCAATTCGGCCGGATCCGACGGCGGTTCCAGTGGGGCCGCATTGGCCTCGGACTCGGCGACCGCCTCAGCCTCAGCCACTCTGGTGACGGCGACTTCGGCGACGCGGCGGTATCGGCCTACTGTTTTCCAGGCCAAAGTGCCCGAGACCGCCATCAGCGCCGCACCGAACAGTGCGAGCCAACCGCCACCGCTGAAAGCGGTCAGGACCAGCAGGAAGACACCGAGCAGACCGGTGGCTACGGTTGCGATCGTCCACCGGCGCGTCGAATCGCCCACACGTTGAGGATGAGGTTTGTTGGATGTGCTGTACGGCATCAGGCGACCTCTTGTTGCCGCGGTTTTGATTTGCGGTTCTGATTCGTGCCTCGCCGCGCGAGGTCACGCTGTAACATTTCAAACTGTGCCATCACTGAATCGAGCGCCGTGTCGCGCGGGGCCTTGTTGACGGGCGCAGCGGCGGCAGGCACGGTGTTGGCGGTCACCTCGGGTTGCGCCGGTGTCGGCGCGTTGACCTCGAGTGACCGGCGCAGTTCCTTCATGTCGCGCATCCAGAGCGACTTTTGTGATTCGAAATCGCGACGCTCTTCGTCGGCGGTTTCCACCAGTGCGGCGGCCCGCTGACGCACCAGCTCGAGTTCTTCTTCCAGGGCCTGGCGTTCCTGTTCGAGCTTCATCACCCGCTGGGACGTGGATCCGTCGGCCGCGTTCGCCGCGGCCATCTGTTCGCGCAGCAGGGCGACTTCGGCCGTGGCGTCGGCAAGTTGTCGGTCGAGCTCTTCGCGCCGTTGTTCGAACTGGCTTTGTTCGTCGACAAGTTCGTCGGCACGTCGCTGACAATCGTCGGCCCACTGTTCGATGCGCTGTTGTTCGCTTTCGAGTCGCTGGGACTGACCGGCGAGTTCATTCTCGCGGTCGCGGACCTCGGCCTCGCGGCGATCGATCTCGTCGTGCCAGTCGGAAATGGCGCGGAGTGTGCTGGTAACGAATTTTTCGAGTTCGGCCGCGTGGCCGGTCAGATCCCCGAGCGAGTCGAGGACGTCACCCAGCCGTGCGCGGCACGATGTCGTTTGAGTAGGCACGGTCTTGTCGTCGCTGTTGCATGTGTAGGGCGCAACGGCCAACGCGTTGGTCAGCCAGTCAACTGATGAATATGCGATCGAAAACCGACGGTTGATGTCGAGATGAGAACCGCCGGTGCGTTTGCTTCCGGGTCGAACCCGGCGTCGGTGACTCGAGGGGCCTCGGCTGCAATGGAGCTACCGTCACCCTCGCAAACATTCGCCACCGTCAGAAACCTAGGTCAGACGAGGGCATTAGGCAAATCGCCTCGCCTCAGAAACGCGTGTGAAGGTTCGATGGATCAGGGCCCACTCGGCGCTGCCAAAACGCAACGCTGCGACGTCAACACGTGGCGTGCCGTGCAGTTGCGCCACGCGAAGGGGCGTGGCGAAAACGCGCCGCAGACATGGTCCGCCCGCTACCCGTCGTTCCCGGTTGAACCGTCGCTCGCCGCTCCCGTGGCACGACCAATACGTCCCGACGCCATTCCACCCAGCGGCCACGGACTTGAACTGGCTACGAAATCTGACATGCTTGGTAGCACAGCGGCCCTGGATGTGAGGGCCACGCGGTTGAATCGGCCCTCGCGGCCACTGCTTCCTGAATCGGCACAACGCATGAGGAAACGACGCCATGAATCGCACACGAATCTGCTCCCCCTTTCGCTGGACATTGCTGCCCCTGTTTATTGCCGTCGCATTTTTGCCGGCGGTCGCCTCGGCGCATGAATCGACGCGCGGACGGATCGACCTGATGAGCGTGAGCCACTTGAGCGGCGTCACGGGGGGCTGCACGTCCTGCGCAACGGCCGTGCCGGCGTGCTGTGACCTGCAGAAGTGCTGCAAGACGGCGATCACGTACCACCACCTGGGGCGCCGCCGCGTCTGCTGCGATCCCTGCCTGGAACCGATCAGGCAGGTACTCACGTTCTGTCATCCGGCGACCGGTTGCTACGTCGAAGTCCCCATCTGTGTGCCGGGGTGCTGCACCGATTGTCCCGAAGTGTGCGAGCGCTGCACGCTATTTGGCTGCGGGGCCAAGACGTATCGTTGGTGCTGCGGCTATTCCGCGACGATCCGTTTCGCCGCCAACGGCGACGTGCGTGTGATCTATCGGGGCTAACTGAGACGGATTGTCCCCTTGAACCACAAGTCGAAGAAGCGTCCGACGGACAAGCACGCCGGGAAAGCGCGGGCTACGCAGAACCCGTTAGCGGTTGATCCTCAAGCAACGGTGCTGCCGATCGTCTGGATGCTCTCGGTGGGCGTAACGGCGCTGGCTGAAATTGCCTCGTTGATCGGCGCCCTGATCGCCCAGCGCACACAGTCAACGAGCCTGGCAATGCTAACGGGCGCCGCCATGCTGACTGCCGCGATCGTCAGCCTGATCGTGTTGGCGTTGACGCTTGTCGCCGTGCGGGCGATGACCCCGCCCCCGCCGCGCAAGCTCGTCGCGGGGGCCGTCGTTGTCGGCCTGATACCGTGGCTCGCGCTGGCCGTCCAACTACTGAGCTGACGTGCGCCACCGCATTCAGCTTTCCGCCGTCGTGTCGCGTTGCACGGTTTGGCGGCTCGTGGTGTGGCCCGTGGGAACGCCGTGCGCTTCGTCGGTACGGCACGCCCCGCCTTGCTGAATCACCGGCAATCGTGTCGCCGGTCGTGATGGCTCGGCCGACTGGGTATTTGCCAAAGGTGTTGAGGCGGACGCGGCGGCGGCGTGGCTCACGCGACCGAATCCCACGAGCCGTGTGATCGGCCAGAGCAAATGGGCATTGTCGCGCAGATACAGCCAGCGGAAGTAGTAGCTCGTGAAGCACTTCGCGTGCAGTTCGGCGACGCGCTCGCTCGTGAGATGCTTGTACTTCATCACCGGCGTGTAGACCGTGTACTTCGAATAGTCGAAGTCGGCCACCTGGTCGCGAACCTCGCCAAAGAACTCGGTGCCCGGATAGGGCGTGACGATGTTGAAGTTCGCGTACGTGGGGTTCACCTTCTTGGCGTATTTGAGCACGTAGCGGATCGACTTTTCCGTGTCCTCGGGGAAGCCGATCATGAAACCAGCGACGGTGCGGATTCCCAGTGCACGACACTCCGCCACGAACGCCCGCTGCCGGTCGTCCTTGATCGGTGCCCGTTTGTAGGCGCGCAGCGTGTCGTCGTCCGGCGTTTCGATGCCGACGGTGATGCTCGTGAGCCCGACCTCGCGCAGCGTCCGCAACGTCTCGGGCCGCATCAGGTCGATGCGACTCTCGATCGAGAATTGAATCTTGCGGGGCAGTTTGCCGATCCCCTCCGCCAACCGCAGCACGCGCTTGCGGTCCAGGCCGAACAACGGGTCGCGGAACTTGAACGAACGGAAGCCGTAGCGCTCGATGCCGTGGCGCATTTCGGCAAGGATGTTGTCCGGTTCGCGGAACCGCGTGGCATTTTCCACGATGATGTAGGGGCAATAGTTGCACGTGAACGTGCAGCCGCGGCTTTGCTGGATCAGGGCCGTGGGGAATCTCGTGAAGTCGTAGCCGATTTTGAAGCGGCGATGCTGGAACGCCGACCAGTCGGGATACGGCAGGGCATCGAGGTCCTTGACGCTGCCGACGTCGACTGCTGCCGCGTCCGAGGCCAACACGTCGTCGAGCTTCCAGCGCAACTGTTCGGCCTCGCCGCGCACGATCGTCACGCCGAGGTCGGCGAACGCTTCGGGCAGGGCGTAGCCGACGAGCCCCGTGATCAGCACCTTGGCGTGCGGGAAGCGCTGCCGGACTTCGGCGATCTGGCGCTTTTCGATGGCAAGGGTGATCAGCGAGGGATTGAACACGTAGACGTCAGCCGCCGGCGGCGTGGCGTCTTCGACGTACTCGACCGAGTGGCCCAATTCGCGGAAGATCGCTGCCAGGTAGGCGAAATTGAGCGCGACGGGGCGATGATCACGGCGATAGAACCAGCGGACAATCTTGCCACGGACGCCGCCCTGTCCGTGGTACTGGCCCACGCCGAAGCCGCCGGCAAAGTCCTTCGATACGTCGAGCTGGCGCGTGTCCCAAAGTACGACGTGCATGTGCGATCTCCTATGTTCAGCCGACCGTGATGCGTCGGTGGTTCTGCGGTTGTTGTGTTCTCGTTTCGGTTAGCTCGTCGCCGTGCCGTTCTCTCATCGCCGTGCCGCCTTCACGAGGCGGCACGGCGCGACGGTGGTGATTCTTCTTCGGGCGCGGCCGTCTTGCCCGTAAAGGCCAACGACGCCGGGGCGAGGCGCTCGACGCTGCGAACGACTCCGCCACGGCCCATGCGGTAGCGGATACCGCGCCAGGTGATCGTGTCGCCAACGGCCGACGCCACGAGCCCGGCCCAGTTGACCAAGGCGGCCAGTGGCCACGCGGCGATGTCGAAACCGGCAAGCTGTCGCAGCGCGTCCCCGTGTTGCGGCAAGCACGTCTGGGCGATCTGGTGTCGCAGGGCCGTCTTGATCGCGCCGAGAGCGTAAAGCGTCGCACCACCGGCAAGCGGCATCCACCACCGCGGCGCAGCGCTGCTGGCAAGCGCGGCGGCCAGCACGAGGCTGCCCCAGAGGGCGACGTTTGTAAAGGTCGAGGCGACCACGGCGAGCAGCCACCAACGGGGCACGTAAAACCGCGCGATCGTGTACTGCCGGCGGATGAATTCGAACACCTGTGCAAACCGCTGATCCAACGGTGATCCGACCAGGCAACCCGGCTCGAAGCCGACGGGTTTTCCGGCGGCGCGCAGAGCGCGGCTGGCCACGAGGTCGTCGCTGAGCGTTTGCTTCCATTTCTGGCCCAGGGCTACGCCGTCGAACACACGGCGCGAAATCGCCCAGGAGCCCCCCCAGACGAGATGGTGGCCGCCGGGACCGAACAGTCCGGCCAGCCCGCTATTGATGCCGGCGAGCAGGTAGTTCGCCAGGCTGGCGCTCTGCGGGATGAACCAACGATAGCCAGTCGTG
>JAGQPT010000123.1 GCA_020426575.1 Planctomycetales bacterium | reverse complement strand
CCCGCTGGCAACTCGCCTGCTGGGTCGTCGCCGCGGTGACGCTGCTGCACATCATCCGGGCATTGGTCAAAGGGGGCCGACTGCGGCACTTTCTGATTCCGTCGATTCGCCCCGTACGCGCCGCTCGTTGGATTGCGCGTTGGCCGTACGCCGAATGCCGCGACGCCGTGTGCGACTTCATCGCGTCGCTGCGCCTGCCGTATTTCTTCTGGCTGGGCCTGCGTGGCTTCGCCGGTGGACTAATCTGGCTCGCCCCGCCGATTGCGCTGTTGGCACTGGGGCGTGACGTGCCGCTGCTGGGGCTGTTGGGCGGCGTGCTGTTGGCAGTCGTGGTGTTGTACGTGCCGTTTCTCCAGGCGCAGTTTGCCGCCGCAGGGCGGCTTCGCGCGATGTTCGCCCGACGCCAAGTGCGCGCTGCGTACCGCGCCGCTCCGCTGGCGTTCTGGGCCGCGCTGGTTGCCACGCTCACCTCGGCCGTGCCGCTGTACCTGTTGAAGATCGAGATGATCCCGCGCGAGGCGGCCTGGTTGCCGAGCCTCGTGTTCGTGGCCTTCATGTTCCCGGCCCGGGTGCTCACCGGTTGGGCCGTCGGCCGCGGCAAGACACGTTCAGCGCCCCGCCACTGGTTCTGGCGCACGGTGAGCCGCTTGGGCATGTTGCCGGTGGCCGCCGTTTACGTGCTGCTGGTGTTTCTCAGCCAATACACCTCCTGGTACGGCATCTGGAGCCTCTACGAACAACACGCCTTCCTGCTCCCCGTGCCGTTTCTCAGCATGTGAGCGGGCCGACGCCCACTTGTCACGCGGCGTTCGAACGAAATGATAGACGCCGATGTTCGACTTCGGGGCGAAGAACTTTGGCAAGGGAGCTCGCGCGATGCAATCGAAGGACCTGATCCGCCTCAATCTCGATTTGGCACAGATGTCGGTGTTGCCGCTGATCGAGGACATGGTCGATGCGCCGCTGACGGCGCCGACGCCCAACGGCGGCAATCATCCGCTTTGGGTGCTGGGGCACCTGACCTACTCCGAGGGGTCGCTTGTACAGGCGATCATGCTGGGAAACCCTCATCCCCTGGCGGAGTGGAAGGACCTGTTCGGCATCGGCAGCACGCCGGTCTACGACGAAAGTGAGTACCCGGCGATGCGCGAGGTGCTCGATCGCTATCGCCCCGTGCGGGCGGCGACGCTCGAGGTTCTCGACGGTCTCGACGAAAAGGACCTCGACCGCGAGAGTGCCGCCTGCCCCGAGAATCGTCGGGAAGTGTTTGGCACCTACCGGCACTGCCTGGCGATGGTGGCGAACCACTGGTTCATGCACCGCGGGCAAGTTGCCGACGCCCGCCGGGCCGCCGGACGCGGAACGTTGCGGTCGTAGCGGCGACACGCGGCAACGGGGTTCCGGCGATGGGCCGACCTGACGTGATGCGGTAGACTATAAAAAGGTGATCTGGACCGCTCCCGGCGCCGGGTCTTTCTTCTGCTTCTTGAATCGGAGCCGGTGCACCGATGCCGCAACGCAATCAACGTGTGATCGTCGCCGTCGTGCTGTTGTCGCTGATTTGCTACGTCCGCGCCGACGCCTCCCAGCGGGGCCGCTTTGGACCGATGCTCGATACGATGTTCGAGGTGCTGTATCGAGTTGACGCCAACTACGTCGAGCCGGTCGATCGCCGCGAGCTGTTCGAGGGGGCGATATCGGGCATCATGGCCAAGCTCGATCCCTACTCGGCCTACATCAGTCCGCAGCGCAACCAGCAGTTGCAGGAAGAGCTCGACCAGGAATTCGGCGGCATCGGCATCCAGATTCTCAACAACGACCCCAACGAGCCGCTCACCGTGCTCAGCCCCCTGGTCGGCACACCCGCCTACAATGCGGGCATCCTCGCCGACGACAAGATCATCGGTATCGACGGCGAGTCGACCGCCGGCTTCACGGCCGACGATGCCGTCGACCTGCTCCGCGGCAAGCCCGGCGAAAAAGTCGTGCTCACCGTGCTGCATCCCGGTAGCGACACGCCGGTCGACGTCGAGATCGAGCGCGACGTGATCGAGATCGAGACCGTGCTGGGCGATCGCCACAGTGACACCGACGGCTGGACGTACACGCTCGCCGAGCACCCCGAAATCGGCTACGTGCGGCTCAACTCGTTCAGCAAAAAAACCGTCGACGAACTCACGGCCGTGCTCAAGCAACTCGAGGCGGACGGTGCCCAGGGATTGATACTCGACCTGCGCAACAACCCCGGCGGGTTGCTGACCGCCGCGACCGAGGTGTGCGACCTGTTCCTCGACTCGGGACTCATCGTTAGCACCCGGGGACGCGACGGCGACGACGACGAAGTGTTCGAGGCGACGCCGGGTGGCTACACCGACATCCCGCTGGTGATCCTGATCAACGGCTTCAGCGCCAGCGCCAGCGAGATCGTATCGGCGTGTCTGCAGGACCACGGCCGGGCGATCGTCGTGGGCGAACGCTCCTGGGGCAAGGGAAGCGTGCAGAACGTGATTCCGCTGTTGGGCGAACGGGGCGAAAGCTCGCTGAAGCTGACGACGGCGACGTACTGGCGCCCCAGCGGCAAGAACATCCACCGCAGCCGCACGGCCAACGAAGACGACGAGTGGGGCGTGCGGCCCAACGAGGGATTCGAGGTGAAGCTGGACGAGACGGCGTTCACACGGCTGATGGAAGACCGCCGTGAGCGTGACGTGATCCTGCCCCACACGAACGGTGAGGCGCCCACGGAACTGGCCGCCGAGGTCGTGGCCGAAGTCGAGCCGGCTGGTCCCGCCCCAAACGACGCCGCCTCGGAACAAAAGCCGGGAGTGGTGGATCCGCAGTTGCAACTGGCGGTGGAATACCTCATCAATCAGATCGCCACGACGACGGACGTCTGAGGTGGTTTGTCACCGCGGCGTATGCGCGCCGGCTAATCGAGTGGGAAGTCGATCGTGTTGGGCCCGGCGTCGACGTGGGCGGAAAGGTCGCTCGTGGCGATCTTGAAATACTTCTCGGGAATTGCCGGGCCGGTGTCGGTCGGTTGCTGGTCGGCGGGGTCGCCGACAAACGGCGAGGCGCCGCTGCCGGTTCGCGTCGACGTAACGGCGACCTGGTAGTCGCCCGGCGGCAGGCCATCTTGATCATAGGTGCGGACGTGGTACCGCCCCTGGTCGTCGAGATTGGCACGCACGGAGATGCCCAACTCGCGATTCTCGAACACGACCGAGCCGTTGGTCACCGGTTCACCGGCGAGCGTCACCACGCCGGAGACTTGCCCGAGTGGCTCGCCGCTGCCGCAACCGAGCGCGAGGAGCAGCATCAAGGTGGCGGCGAAGTGAAGCTGTGGGCTGACGCGCCGCGGACTCTTGCCAAGCAATGGGATCATGGGTGCAGTGCGATCATGTGGGTGATGTATTCGTGGGAACGCAGGCGTGGCTGCGAGAGCGGTAAAGGACGTGGTCATCAGGCGACCTGATTGCGGACGGACATCGTGACTACAGTGAGCCGTGCGCGTGACCGTCGTTGCGATTGGCCATGTCGAAGAAGGCATGCAGGTCGAGTGCTTCGCTGAGGAACCGTACCGAGCCGTCACCGAGTGCCACGTGCGCGCCGCCGGGATGCGCCGATTGAATCGGACGGTTGCAGCCGTAGTACTGGTCCCCCACGCCGGGCGAGTTCCACGCCTTGTGGTTGATCGGGTAGCGGACCGTCGTGGTGTTGAACCAGCGGTCCTCGGGGTGAGCCTCGGGGGTGGCACCCATCATGAACGAGTGTTGATAGTCGCTGCGGCAATCGATCAGCGCGCCTTCGACGGACCGGCAGAAGTCGGACTGTTCGCCCAACACGATCGTGTTGCTTGAGCCGTCGGTGATGCGGTTGAAGTCGATCGGTTCGTTGGCAAGCAGCACGCCGCCACGCGACTGAATGCCCCGCGCCAGGTGTTGATTCGACTGATTGTCTTTGTCGACGGCGGTCTCGTGGTCGATGGCACCGGTGATCGCCGTGTACATCGGCGAACAGGCGCCGTGCGCTGGAACCTGCAGCCCTCGCAGTCCGAGCGGGTTGAGCGTCGAGGACGGGCAAAGCAAATACGGAATGAGAATACCGTCGACAATCATGCCATTGAACGTGTTGAAACTCGTCGTGCCGTTGGAATAGACGAGGCCCGTGTGTGGACTTTTTACTCCTTTGAGGTCGAGTTCAGCGTACAAGGCACTTTGTTCGGTGTGCGGCATGATGGCGACGGCCCAACTGTACCCCCAGACCCATTCGTTCTTGGTCGACGGCGACTGGGCACCGGTGGGAAAGGTACCGTGCGTGGCCTCGAAGTTGTGCAGCGCCAGCGAGGCCTGGCGGAGGTTATTGCCGCACTTCGAGCGACGGGCCGCTTCACGCGCGGCCTGCACGGCGGGAAGCAACAAGGCGATGAGAATGCCGATGATGGCGATCACGACCAGGAGTTCGACCAGCGTGAACCCCCGGCGTGGCCGCGCGATCGTCGTCGACGAACGAATCATAGCGAACCTCGCTCGACGTTTTCGGATAAAGTCATCCAACCGGCTGAGGGCGCTGCCTACACCATGGCACCGCCCCGCGACGGTCTCAGCTATTCTGAGCGACTGCGTTTCCCGTCGCAAGAAAATCCCGAATTAAAAGGACGTACACGGTTGCGTCGCCGCACCTGATCGAGGCGGCGAACGTCGCAGTTCACGACTTATCGGCGCCGGCGAGCGGCGACGTCAGCACCACCTCGCGGAATTGCGCGGCAACAAAACAACTGCCGCAAGCGCAAATAAGATCGTCGCTGCCGGCGAGTTCCTGGGCACACTGCCACGCCGCAGCCGGTGACGGGCTGACATGAGTGGGCTTGTCGCTCAGGCGGCTGGCAAGCCGCTGAAGCTCGTCGGGGTTCTCGGCTCGCGGAGAGTCGAGATATCGGGTGAAGACGACCTCATCGAACGCCGGTACGAGTTGGGCCAACATGCCCTCGGCCGGCTTGTCGTTGGACGTGCCGAAAATGAGCACGCGGCGGCGGGCGGAAAAACTTTCGTCGAGGGTCGCCACGAGCGCCACGACCGAAGCGACGTTGTGCGCCGCGTCGACGACCACGGCCGGTTGTCGGCCGAGCACTTCCGCACGGGCCGGCCACTGCGCGGCGGCCAATCCTTGGCGGACGACTTCAAGCGGAATCGACCAGTCTTGCCGCACGAGTTCGGCGAGCGTTGCCACGGCCAGCGCGGCATTGGCCGCCTGGTGACGCCCGAGCAGTCCAAGCCGCAAGTCGGCAAGTGCCGCCGGGGACGCAGCGAGCGTATGGGCCCAGGCCGCTGGAGGCTGTTGCAATGCGATCGACACGCGCGGCGGAGTGGCGCACCGTTCGAGGTGTTTCGGCGACGTGTATTCGTAATCGAAGTCGACCCCCACGCGAAACAGCCGCGCGGCGGCCGAGCGGGCCTTTTCGGCGATCACGTCGGCCGCCGCCGGATCCGTCACGCCGCTGATGACCGGTACGCCGGGCTTGATGATGCCGGCCTTCTCGGCGGAGATCTCCGCAACCGTCTCGCCCAACAGCCGCGTGTGGTCGAGGCTGATGCTGGTGATCACCGTTGCCGTGGGGCGGCAGATGTTCGTCGAATCGAGCCGACCGCCCAGGCCCACCTCGAGTACGGCCACGTCCACGTCGCGGCGGGCGAAGTGCAACATCGCCATCGCCGTCGTGAGTTCAAAGTAAGTGTGGGGAGCCGGCCCCTGCGCCGCTCCGGACGGCACGAGCGCCTCAGCGGCCTCGGCCACCGAGGCGACGAGACTTGTCAGCTCCTCTTCGCTGCAGGGAACTCCGTCGACGGCGAATCGCTCTTCGAGGCGGTATAGATGCGGCGAACTGTACAACCCAGCGCGAAAACCCGCCGTGGTCAGAATCGACGCGAGCATTGCCGAGGTCGAGCCCTTGCCCTTGGTGCCGGCAACGTGGACGACCGGAACTCGGAAAACGTCGACGGGCAGTTTCCCGACGAGCCGTTGCATCCGCTCCAGCCGAAACGAACGCGCGTCGTAGCTCGACGCCGGCGAGCGCTCATAATTCAAGCGCGACGACAGGTAAGCCTGTGCGGCGGCGGGGGAGTCGATTCGGCCGATTCGGTTCATCGCTAGCGGCGGCACAGGTCGGGGGTTGCCATCGCTGGGAAGTGTAACCGCTCGGCTGCAGCCTGTCTTGGGTTGCAGCGCGTCGTGTGGTGCCCGAAGCGCCCGAGAAGTTTCCGATGTCTCAGAGGGCCAGGGCGACCGAGTCGGTGGCACGCTCGGCCGGCATGACGTCGAGGCGGTTGCAGAGCCGCTGGATTTCGTGGACGTCGCGGCGGACCGAGGCGAGCAACTGCCGCGTGCTGGCCTCGTCGTCACCGTGACAGTGGCGGCACGACTCGCTGAGGTGATCAACTACATCCTTGATCAGCGACATACAGTCGTCCTGCCGAGCGAATCCTTGGGGAGCAAAGGCGGTCGAGGCGGCGAAGGTCTTGCGGATGGCGATCATGGTGACTCCCCTTCTCTGGGGTCCGTGACGAGTGTTCGGGAGGAACGAAACAACGTCGTCCTGGAAATGCAGCTTACGTGCCAACCCGGCTGGCGGCCGCCGTAAACACCACGCAACTTGCTTTAGGGTAATGAGATGTGACATTTCCCTCGCCATCGGCACTCGGCGTTGCCGCTTGTAACAATTACAACACGGCGGTCCCGGGCCAAGGCAACGTCAAACCGCTAGCACAGGGCAGACCAACCGGATCATGGAGCCGACCAAGGTGCGTCGTTGGCACGACGGGCCGCGGCTCGCTGGCGTTTTTGAGCGCTCCCCGCTGTCGGGATACAATTCAGTCGGCTCTTTTCGGAACTGCCGGGATCTAATCTCCAACGGGCCGCTGCGTCTGCCGGCAAAATGGGGCGGCCTCCTTGCTCAAGGAGAATCTCATGTCTGCATCGCGAGTACGTTCGTCGGGCCGTATCGGAACGACGCACCGCGCCTTACCCGTTCACCGGCCGTCACTGGTTCAAAGGACGTCGCTGCTTTGTGGCGCCACGCTGTGTGCCTGTGTCGCAGCGCTTTCGTTGTGCTGCGCGCCCTTGCTCGCGGCCGAGGCGCCAGCCGCCGCAGGAAGCGACGAGATACCGGTCGTGACGATTCCCATCGAGCCGCGGTTCATCGACGCGCTGGCGTCAATGCCCGAGGCGCTGCGAGTATCCGCCACGCGCGACTTCACCGACTCGTCGCTCCGCGAGGTCCTGGACTGGCTGACCGACGAACTCGGACTGGTCGTTCTGCTGGACAAGACGGCACTTGCCGACGCGGCGATTTCACCGGCCGAGCCGATCTCCGATCGCCTGGACAATCAGCCGGTCTATCTGCTGCTCAACCGCCTGCGAACGCTCGGGCTGGGTTGGTACTTCGAGGACAATGTGCTGCACGTCACCTCGGCCGCGGCCGCCGAATCTCACGAGACGACCGCGCCGTACAACGTGGGGGACCTACTCGACGCCGGTTTTGAAATCGACCGACTGGTCGACGTGATCATCCAAACGATCGCGCCGACTGAGTGGGACATGGTGGGAGGGGACGGTGCAATCATTCCGCTCGGTGACGTGTTGCTCGTGCGCCAACGGGATGAACTGCAGCGTGAAATCGAGGGGTTGCTCGCCGCCCTGCGTCATCACGGTCGACAGACTTTTGTCGACCAGCCGGCACAAGACCTGCCGTTGCGAGCCGCGTTGACCGAGAGCTTGAGTGTCGAGTTCCAGGACACGCCGCTCGAGGCCGCCGTCGCGCAGCTGGCCGACGCCACGAAGTTGGACATCCGCCTGGACGTCCCGGCGCTGCGCGAGGCGCGGGTCCGTGAGCGGGAACCGGTCACGCTGAAATTGGCCGACCGCAACCTGGAGACGATTCTGCAGGCGATGCTGCATGACCTGGGGCTGACGTGGAGTATCCGCGACGGCGTGATGTGGGTCACCAGTGAAGAACAGGCCAAGTCCTACATGAAGGTGGCGGTTTACGACGTCCGCGATCTCTGCCGCGACGACGGCGAGTCGGTCTCCTTGATCAACGCGGTGGAAAGCCAGCTGCAGCCGACGTCGTGGGACATCGTCGGTGGCGATGGTTCAATCATTTCGGCGACGCCAGGCACTCTTGTCGTCTGCCAGGGAGAACGTGTGCAGATCGACTTGCTCGATTTGCTCGAGACCTATCGCGCCGCCCTGCGGGCATCAAAGCCGCGGCAACGCGACAGCGAAGACCCCGACGAGGTGATGACCGTGTACTACCGCATGTACACGGACATGGCGTCCGACCTGGCCGCCGCGCTTCCCATGCTGGTGCGGAGCGACAGTTGGCAGAGTGAGTCGCGTCCCGACGCGCCGGGCCGCGTCGTGATCGTGGCCTCCGCGCCCGACTTGTCGGACCTCGAAGCGCAGGACGTCAGTGCGTCACCGCAGACGCCAGCGCCGGCGCTCACGCTGGTCACGGCACGGTCGGTACTGATTGTCACGCAGACGCGGGCCGCCCACGACGAGATCGCCGAGTTGATTCGGCGTGTCGAGTCGGGCGACTCGCCGGCGGCCGACATGACAGGTGGATTGCGCGGTGGCGGGTTGGGAGGAGGTGGTGGGTTCGGCGGCGGATTCTTTCAAGTGCCGGCCGAGGAATCCGCGAGCCGGTGACGCGGTCGCTAGTTGCGAGCACGATTGTCCTGGCAAATCAATTCACCCCGCCACGTGCGAATCATCTGCCGAGTGACGGTCAATTGATTGGAGCGGTCAATTCACGCACTGTGCCAGCCGCGTACTGCTGCGTCTCAATGACAAGAGCCGAAAGAAAATCGGACGTGCCTCCGAAGAAATACGCGGGCCCGTAAGAGCCATGCGATTTTGATGACGCGCGTCCCGCTGCGCAGCCAAGAATGGAGCGCGCCCAAAAGAGTGGGCGCAAGTGAACGATGCCACCCTGGCCCAATGCCGCCGGGTGACTTGCCGGCGTAAGCCGCGGCTAATTGCCAGCCCCAGCTATTCGCCGACGTAGGGCAACAGGGCCATGAAGCGGGCCCGCTTGATCGCCTCTGCGACGGCGTGCTGGCTCACGGCCGTGCATCCGCTTTTGCGACGCGAGACGATGCGGCCCTGCCGGTTGGTCAACTTGCCCAGCAGTTCGAGGTCTTTGTAATCGACGTACATCGGCCGCGGCCGCTTGCCGTCCACATAGACCGGATCTTTCTTCTTTGCGCGGGTGCGTGCACGAGGACGTCGTTTCGGCATGGCTGCTTCGATGTCGCGAGTTGAGATGTCGTTGAATTGGCAAAACGGCTCGATCGCCGCCTCGGAACCCCAGCCGGGCAAGCGAGATCGCGTGCTATGACCCGGGTTCGAGCCACGCAGTATATAGCGCGTACTTTGGCGGCGGAAGGGGCGCGTCGGTGAATTGAACCAGCGAACGAAACCGGCTCTGCGAAGGGACGGGTGCCAAGCAGACAGCCAGACGCGATGGCGGGAGAATTTACGGTAGTTGCATCGTGACAACGACTTAACTATATTCAATGGCTTATGTTTCCGTGACCTGTCGGGGGGAGCATGGGGGCCACCGCCACGAGCCGTTCAGCTTGTCGGGGGTGCTAGCACTCGCACAGAACCAGCACGTTGACCGACGCGTATTGGGTGTGTCGGACGTCATTGAGCCGACCGCGATCGACCGCTCACGCCGCCGACCGCCAGTGCGCTTGGTGCCGGGGCTGTAGCAGTGGCCCACGATCGCCCGCGCGGACCAGCCGTTCCGCCAGCCACGTACGATCATGAAGCGCACGCCTGTGACGCGCACGCCAGCGTCGCGCGTGAGATCGGCCTTTCCGCCGACGTGTTGCCCGTTTGCCCGGCAATGTTTCGGAGTGGCGCGTGGGACGAGGCTAGTGCCGGTCGCTTGGCACGTCCCGAACCGAACAGAAACGACGAACCGAACGGGCCACGCAGCGGCGCGTCAGTAGAAAATCCAATCGAAGGCAGCGGCCGATTCGCTCGGCGGGATCATCGGCACCGAGGTAGCCCATGG